>PXDI01000326.1 GCA_003565095.1 PVC group bacterium
AGTCTGCGCGTCAGGCAGGAGAAAGCCGCCCGCAGGGAAGCCGCCGCAAGTGGCGGACAGGTTTACCAATCCGGTCCATCCGCAACCGAAAAAGCCGCCGAGAAAGCGCGGCAAGACCGTGCCCGTCACGAACAGCGTATCCACGACCGCGTTGTTTCCGACCCGGCATCATACGGCTTATACGGCCGCGACGGTCAGGACGGCGACAAGATCGACGCCGTTGTCGAACGGGAAATGGAAAAATACGACGAACGCACCGCCAAGGCCGACGAGCGCAAGCAAATTTCACCGCAGGAAAGACGCGCCGCTGAAGAACGCGACCGCCAGGAATCCCGCACCCGTGACCGCATTATCTCCGATCCTGCATCATACGGCCTCTTCGGCCGCGATGGCAAAGACCGCGAAAAAATCGAAGCGGCGGTAAAGCGTGAGATGGAAAAATACGACAATTCCTCACGCATAAAGAACAATCTCATCGGCAACAACTGGTCAGACGAGGCCCGGGACGCATCCCTCCGCGTCCGCCGTGAACGCGCCGCCGAGCGCCGGGGGATGTCCGTCGAAGAATACCAATCAGCGACACCCGCCCAACGCCGCGCCGCCATCCGTGCCGCCGGCACTACTGACGGCCCGGTCCAGGCCGCCACACAGCAGGCGCAATCCAGACCGGCCACTCCGCGCCCGGCACCGGAAACCAGCAACATCCGCGATGCCGCTGAGAACGGCACCGAGGCGCTGACCGATCAGCAATACAACGAACTGGTTTCCGATCTGCGCACCGTGCTCGAACGCGCCGACGATAACACCCCGATCTCATCCGAGGCCGAAGCCGCCCTGATCGAACTCATCGCCGACGGCTATGCCGGGCAAAACGACAGCGACCCCGTCTTTGAATGGATGGAACAAGCCTCGCAAGATCCCGACATCGGCCCGCGTATTACCGAAGCCATCGAGCGCCGCAGCCAGACCGCTCCTACCTGGCGCCCCGACGCCGGGGAAGCCCCGCACACAGACATCCGCTCTCCCGGCGAGCGCGAACCCGATCCGAGCGACCCGATCGTCACGCTTCCCGCCGAGCGCGAACCCCCGCCGGATGATCGTACACCCCATCCGGATGACCCCGATGTTGTCAGGATTCTGCCGGTGCCGGTCGACGACCCTGACGTGGTCCACACCCAGCCCTACGATCCGTCACGCGAGCAGGACTATTCCGCTGAAATGGCCCGTGAAGAAATCGAACGCGACAAGGAACGCCGCCGCATGGCAAAGCGGTAAAGGAGATCCATTATGAAGGCTGTCATTATATCCGCGCTTCTGGTGACAACGGTTATTGGTGCGTATGCCGAAGAACCCGCGCCTGTAAGGGTTGACCCTATCAATGGCGGTGCGGCCGTAATGGTTGATGTCGGTCGCTTGCACCGCATCCGGGAATGGGTGGTTGAAAACCGTGGCAAGGCCGCCCTTGCTGTCATCGGCGCCGTTGCCTTTGACAGGGCGGCCTACAACAACAACTGGGTTTGGTACCACGACCGCGCCCGCAGCTCCGGCGGGGATGTCAACGTTGATGAATCCCTCACCGGTGTTGAACAGGAAGCCGAAGGTTCACAGGCCATCAACGTCTACGTGGCCAACAGCGACAACGTCACAATCAGCATTCGCAGAGAGCCGTAGGGAAGGGGACTCACGATGCCGCCGGAATACGTCACACGGGAAACATGCCAGCAGACGTCCACAGCCCTGCTTGAGAGCCAGCAACAGCTCCACAGCAAGCTCGACAGCATGGAGCGGCGTTTATTCCGCGACAACGGCAGTGTCTCGATCCAGACCCGCATCGACCGTCACGAGCAATCCCTGCGCCTCCTGCTCTGGATCGTCGGCATCATTGCCGGCACAATGCTGGTATCCTTCACCGGCACCCTTGCACTCCTGATCCGTGAAGCCATGCTCCGGGGGGTGCACGCATGAGCCGCCAGCCGACCAGGGAAAGCGAACGCATCCGCATTCAAAAGAGCTTCGTTGTCTACAGCCTCGACGACCAGCAACGCCGCTGGATCCTCGAAGCCCTTGACTCCGACCAATGGGACTGGTTCAAAGACTGCGACGGTTGCACCGGTGTATCAGAACTCCACTGGCCGACCAAATACTTCCCGCCCTGCCTGCGCCACGACTTCGACTGGGCCACCGGCAACGGCGGCATGGAAGGCAGCAAGATATTCTACAATCTCCAGCGCGCCTACGGCGTCCCCCGCTGGCGCTCCGCCCTCCGCACCTCCGCCGTCACCGTCGTCTGGTACACCTGGTCCCGCTTCTTCCGCCGCCGATGACAAACCATCTATCGGGCGTCGCCCGGTCACCGCGTCAAGTCACTGCGAGTTTTCGTGCCTTATTCACCACGCCGCACGTTCTTCCCTGCGGATCAATCGACCAGCGCTTGCTTCAGCTCACCCTTAATCTCTCTCCAGTTTTTGCTGTTGAGTTTGTTAGCCAGCTTTAAAATCTTTTTTTTCAACGCTTCATTTTGAGTCTCGATAGCCTCCAGCGGTCCGGGTAACGCTTTTGGGCTCAGGTCCGGCCTGTTGCCCTCGATCCGTGTAGCCAGTTCACTGGCTATATCTGCGCCTATTTGCTGGTAGTGCTCAAGCATTCCGTCGGTGGTATGCCCGGTAATGCTTTTAATCATTGCGTCCGGCATCCCGGCGGCAGTTGCCGCGGTTGTGAAGAAGTGTCTCAGACTATGTGCTCCATATACAGCAACAGAACGCTTCCGGTCGGATCGCTCTTCATTGGTTTGCATCCCGGCCTTCTCAAAAGCAGATGTAATGGTCCTTGTTAATGTCGCGCCGTCACGTTCGTAGCTTGCCGCGAGCTTCGGGAAAATATAGGCCCTTGGGTTCAACGCCCGTCCAGATTGCCGGCGGTTGAGGACTTCAAGGGCCGCCGGGAATATCGGTATATGTACCAGTTTGCCCTGTCGCCGAGCGGTTTTCATCGGGGCCAATGTGATGACACGCGTTGAGAAATCTATGCTCCCCCACTTCATCAATACGGCATCCGCCCGCCGCAATCCTGTCCACGCCAGCAGGATAAATAAATCCTTCAAATCTGGATCAGCTTCAACGGCTGCCAGCAGACTTTCAAATTGCGCCGGAGTGAGCGCCCTTTTCCGGTTCGCAAGCGGTGTCAGCTTTTTAGGGGTGATCTTGTTCCATGGATTAACAGTTAATTTACATTCATCTTCCAGCACGCGCCAAACCATTCTCAGTAAGTTCCGGTGCTGGTTGAAGGTTGAGGCCGACAGCCTTGCGGCAGACAATTCCTTGGCGTATGCGGCAGCCATTGCCGGCGTTACATCCCGGAGGGTTTTCGCTTGCGGATGTTCCTTCTTCAGCCACGCAGCAAAGCGTTTCCACTCGGAATGGTATCGCTCAAGTGTTGCTTCTCCGGAATCCGGCCGTGCCGGTGACCCCATAAAACAGCTCCATACTTCCTCTACGGGGGGTGGTGGCTTGAGTTCGTCTTCAAGTTGTGCCAGCTTCGCCTTGCGGCCGCTCAATCGGGTCTGCACGGCCTCCAGGACATTCACCTCGTTGCCCAGCATGTAAGGCGCCATGATATCGGTCTTCAGCTTTTCAGCTTCACGCCGTTTCGTGGTCCCCGTGCATTTGACAATCGCCTTGCCGTCAACCACAGTTCTGACATACCAGTTCCCGCCTTTTTTCCGCTGAAAAAGATAACCGCTTCTTGTTTTCACAGGCTTGTTTCCCTCCTTGCGCTTGTTTGCTGTTTCGTGCTAAGAATCTATCAAATTGGTTCGGCAAGTGCAACCATAAAGAATACACGAAGCCGAAAAAGCTTACAAATAAGGGGTTTGAGCCGGACTTAAAATCCGATGAGCAATAGCTCGTGAGGGTTCGACTCCCTCCCCAGGCACCACTGTGAAACCGCCGTCTTTATTGGCTTGAACGCTCGTTAGCGGCTTTTTTGCTTCCGGCTTGTTGTGCTTCTGTTCCGCTCAAATCTGCTGTTTTCCGTACTCTCCGTGCCCTTCAGTCCCGCAGGGACAATCTTTTATCACCCGCGTCGCTTTGCTCCGCAGGAGTGTACGGAGGCCACGGAGAGGGAGGGGGATGTTAACCCACGGATGGGAAACCCGACCCACGGATTCAGATTGAAAGACTCTTAGCCGGGATCATTATTTTGAAATAGACAGCAATGCCGCCCAATTCTATGTCCCATCCGCATCCCCCATCCGTGGGCCGGGTTTCCCATCCGTGATACAACTTACCTTCCTCCCCACTACGCAGTGAACGGGTGGTTGAAAAATCTTTGCTTCAGGCTTTGCCGCGGTGTGCCGCGATCAGTGTGCAGGCTTTTTCGAGCCAATCAGGTGATGGCATGGCGTAAGGTCTGAAGATTTCGCTGTAGCTTTGTTGTTCATCGTGAAAGAGTGCCCGGTATAAGCCCAGGCGCGCTGCCGCCGGGGTATCAATTAAGGCCGCCGAATCATTCACGCTCATTTGGAACAAAACCCGCATCCCGAATTCCGCAATGGCTTTGCGACTCAAGAACCGGTTCAGGTTGCTGTAAGAATCACACGTAACGATCAAATGCATGCCAAGACCGCTCCCTTTAAGAATGATTTCGTTTAGATGTGATCCGGCTGATTTGGCAGCGTTCTCATCGGCGGAAAATCCGAAATCTTCTTCAAAACGCAACTGCTTGAATCGCTGGATGCCGCTGATAAGAATAAATATGCTTTGATTATCTGCGCCAGTCTCGCGGTTTTCGCGCTTATTTAACTCAACTGCCAGCCGATCGGCTTCCCTGTCAATATCCCGTGCTCCAACGATGACTATTTCATGCGGTAGTCCCTCTCTGAGCAATTCCAAGGTCCTGAGCCGGTCGGAATCTGGCGGAGAATCATCAACCACAACGAGCTGCAGGCGGTCATGCGGATGCTGTGCCGCCAGTGCCACAATGGCGCCCACCAGTCCGGCAAATGCTGTTTCATGCTGTTGTCCGGCCACAAGCAGGTGGCTACCCGCATGCCTGGGGAAGAGCGCTTCCGTCGGTCCTTTGATCCGGTTTGGTTCACCGAGCCAGATCCGCGCTTCCTGCGGCAACGCCGTCGGAAAAGAATTAAGTAGCGAGCGCAGTTCGCGGTTTGACTCAATTTCCGCAGGTGCATTCCCTTCAAAAACCACCGGGGAAGGATGTTCCGGGCGGGTACGTTCGGCCAATTCCTGCAGGGAAGTCAGATAGCTGTCACGTTGTGCATCCGTCAGCCAGACGATTTGGAACGGGCTGTTTCCTTCGATCCGCCCGGCGGCATCATTATAGATTGCCTCGCCTGGCCGTGACAGCAAACGCGGTGCGGCATTGTCATCGTCCATAATCAGATACGAATCGGCTTCATTGCACTGCAATGCAATTCTGATGGCCATCTGTCCAAGTGTAGCGCGCGCCAGAGTATATGCTCCGCCGAGTGTCTGTGATCCCAGAAGTACGTGAATGCCGAATGCGCGCCCCTGCCTGACAATCCTGTCAAGCAGCAAGCCGGCTGCGCGTGAAATCTCGTCCTCATCGACAAAGAATTCCTGGAATTCGTCCACGATCAAAAGTGTGCGTGGCAGCGTTTCCCCGCTGGCCTGCTTGTATGCGGAAAGGTCCTGAACCCCCAGCTTACGGAACAGGTCGCCGCGGCGGCTCAATTCCCCGTCAACGCGTTCCAGAACACTCAAGCCGAATTCGCGGTCGCTCTCAATTGCCACCACCTTTGCATGCGGCAGTTGGTGTGTTGCGTAACACTTAAACTCAACACCTTTTTTGAAATCGACCAGATAAAACTCTACTTGGTCCGGACTGCACCACAATGCCAGATTTGATATTATGACATGAAACAGCGTCGATTTTCCTGAACCGGTTTTGCCGGCAATCAGCACATGTTGAAGCGTACCCTTGCCAAGCGAGAGAAACTGTTGCTTGGTTGCCCCGGTGCGCCCGATGGCAATCCGCAGTTCTTCGCTGGTTTCAACCGACCAGCGTTGTTCCGGGGGTGGTGCAATATTGGCAAACGGCACCTCGACTCTTCCGGAGTCGAGACTGCAATGTCCCACGTTCTTCAGGAAAGCGGTTGCAAGTGTCGGCTCAGGCGGTTCATCCAGTGCTATTACTGTGCCGCGGCTGGGGGGGTTGACCAGGATGAAGCCGCGGTAGCTGTCCACGAGTTGAAGCATATTGCGGCGCAGCTCATCCGGCACAAAATCCTGCGGTGCGGTACGGCGCTGGTCCCAGTGCAGCAGCAGGAAAACACCGCAGCGCGCTCCGCTTGCGGCGATACTCATCATCCGTCGGACCGCCAGCTCACTGAAGTTAGCGGGAAAATCGGCGACGACCACGAAATGGTATTTTTCGGCAATCTCGCCGGCCTGCCGGTTGTAATCGGCAATGGTCGCATACTCATTACGCAAATACATTTGGATCACTTTCTCCATATGCTCATTTAGGTCCGCCAGCCGGTCTTCAATCTGGCGCGGTTGTGTCCATATGCGACTGTTGACAATACTTTCCTCGAAATCCGCCAGATGCATTATTCCGGCAAAATTCTGGCCGAGTTCGACCGGGTCAATAATGGTGAAGGCCACTTTGCCGGGCGGAGAGCCGGCCAGCAGGCGCAGGATGATATTATTCAGCGCCCCCAGTGCGCTTTTGCGGCAGGCGGCACGAGTCTCAAAAAGCAGTGAACCTTGCTGCGGCAGTTTGATGAAAACCGGCATATCAAAACAATCCGGTCCCGGAAAAGCAAGTCGCGAGTCCGTGGTAAATTGACCGCACAGTTCCGGCAGGTTCACATGCATCTTCCCGAAAGCCGTCGCATCCACAAATTCATCCGGCGCCTGCCATTTCCCCCAGGATTGCGCATCCCATTCCGGAAACAATGCGGCCGCGGCCGCATTGATTTCATTTACTTTGTTATACAGCGGCAGTACGTTTGTCCGCCACTCATTCTCCAAGGCTGTCCATTGTGAATCAAAATCACTGTAAACACGTTTACGGAGCAGTTCAAAATCTTTGCGCAAGGTCTCTATTCTGGCGGCATTTTCAGTGCGTAATTGTTCAATAGTCTGCGCATGTTCTTTTTCCAGCAAGGCGCGGCGTTCGCGGCTGACGCGCTCATGCCGCCGCCGCAGTTTTTCCGCTGTGCAATACAGCTCCCGTTCGCCTTCCGCGCGAAGCTGCGGATCTTCCTGTGGTGAGGGAGTGTTCCATTTTTCTTCAAGTCCGGCCGCAGTGGTGTCGTGCAGCCGTTTCAGATCCTCCAGAATGGCGGAATGGATATCGGCCGCCCGTTTGCCGCATAAATTGATAAGGCTGCGTGTCGCGGCAAGATTTTCCGCCGCAATTCTTATTTGAGGTCCTGCCTGCTTGCGGCCAAGCAGATGCAACAAGGAGACCAGTATGCCGGCTGTCGCGCTGTATAGCGCCGCCAGTCCGTAAGGAAAGACCGGGCCGGCAAGCGCGATCCATCCGGCCGCTCCCGCCAAAGTACCGGCCGCCAGCAGGGTTATACCCAGCCATAATGGTAGATAGCGTGAAAATGCAGTCAACCGTTTCCGGTCAAAGGCAGACAAAGCCTCCCGCACCGTCGCCAAATGGCTGTGCGGCATTTCCAGTAAATCATCATAATCAAAAATCTTTCCAGGAGCATACCCGGCCGGTGCGCCGGCGACGGCCGGTTTCAGGTATCTTGAGTAAGCTGCGAATGTATTGCGGCATAATTCTTCCAGTTTCTCCAGTTCGTCCTGTTCTTCCCGCATTCCGGCGGTGAACCGGTTATATGCTTCGTGTTCCCTGGCCACACCGGCATCGTAGTTCCGCGCCGCCTTCATCAAGGCGATCTGTATACGGTTCTTACGCCGCCCCTCCGCACCATTGATCCAACTGACAAAGCGCTTCAGGCTGGAATCCTCCGCCCGGTCAATCCGGCGGCGACGCTGTTCGTTTTTTGCTGTCAACGTTTCAGAAAGTTTTGCAAAACGCGCGTCTTGCCCGGCGATTGCATTCGCCAATGCCGCCTTTTCCTCCTCGATGACCTTTTCCAGCCGGGTGGACTCCTTTCCAACCTGCAGTGCGGCCTGGCCGGCTATTTTCCGCTCACGCCCGGCAAGCTCCGCCACCTCTGCCACCAGCCGGTCCCGCAGGTTCAACACCTCTTCTACTGTAGGGCAGTTATTCACAATCCTTCCTTATGGTTGTGAGCGCTTCGTCAAGCTGGCCGATAAATGAGCGGGCCACACTTGCGCTGGAAAAAAGCGCGGCAAGGTAATTCCGATAGAATTCATCCCGCTTGTCATCGCGCCAGACCAGCGAGACCTGCTCAAACTGCATCGAAAGATCCTTTGTAAGCTTTGTCAGTTTTGCTTCGCAGGTATTGATGCTCATATTTATTAACCGTTCTGTCCCGTTCTGTCGCCGGTTTGTTCGTAAGCTTCAAGCATTTCAATTGAAAGTGCCAGGGAATTCATGGCCTTTGGTTGATCGGCGTCCAGCCAGTTTCTGAATCCGGCCAGTCCCTTTTCCAGAAACGTCACCCTTGTGTCATAGAGCTGGCACCAGCGGCGGACCTTCGCCAGCTTGGCATTTGCGGCATCCAGTTGCGCCTTGGCGCGGTTCACCGCCAATTGTTCAGTCATAGTTGAATTTCTCATCTTCGACATCCGTGCGTTCAGCATGGCGCTCTGCGCGTGGTCCAGCACACGCTCGCAGCGTTTTACTTCACGCTTCCAGTGTCCCCGCTGTATCTCTTCGAGCCATTGCCGGGTCCGCATTACCTCTTCGTGTATCTCATCAAGAATCGCCCCGGATTTGCGGCCATAATCCGCAAGTTGCCTGCGAAACTCTTTGATGTTTTCGATAGAGCTGACATTTGCTTGAGGTGCCATATGTTTCAGTGCTGGTTAAGGTAATCTTCAATACGCTGTGCTTTGCGCAACAGATAAGGGGCAAAGCGTCCCGAGGTCTCGATAAACTTCCGCAACACTTTGGTTATCTGCTCGAAATCCTCAGCAAACTTGTCGCGTTCCTGGTCCTGCCAGGTGTCGCCCAGTGCCTTGAAGCGTGCCTGCAGTGCCGCCATTCGCCCCTGCATATCAAGATTGAAGCGGTTGAGTTCCTCGGCAAACTTGCGTACCTCCTGAGGATCCATAATTGCTTTTGGCATTGTCCGCCTCCTGCTCTAAAAAAGATATTTGCAAACGTTCTGCTCATCGGCCGCCGTAAAAAGCGGTATCCGTGAACTGAACATTCAGCCTGCCAGAAACCCGGTGACTCGTCAAGC
>PXDI01000127.1 GCA_003565095.1 PVC group bacterium
AAAGCTTTGATGACGCCGCACCGGTTGAAATAAGTTGTTTTGATCCGGCCGGGCGCTGTGTCAACCGCTGGCGGGTGGGTACAGAATTAAAGAGTCGCCGGGCACGGAGGCCCGGCCTACAGGGAGATGTAGGCCGCCCCTCTGCGGGCGGCGTAACAGTCGAAATGTCCGAAACTAAAGATGCCTTTGAAATACGGCATGGTGACCTTTTGTGGCGCTTTGAAAAAAATGCGTTGCCGGCGGTTGATCGTCAGGATGGATCAAAAGCGGCATGGGATGTCGGCCGGCTGGTGGTCACTCCGGGCGGCAAGGATGCCACAGATGGTGGGCTGCTGACCGGCTGGACATGCAGCGGTCTGGAGCTTGAGCGGAGCGGCTCCGGGGGGGCTGTTACGATTGTTGTGCGTGGAGGCTATGAGCACTGCGACGGAGCGTACCGCTATTGCTTTGAAGAGTCCGGGCGGGTCAGGATTGAGTACAGTTTTGCATGGCGCGGGGATGGGTTTCGTGCGCGTGAACTGGGGCTGGCGCTGAGCCTGCCGCGTGAATGCGAGCAATTGTCCTGGCGGCGGGATGCGGAATGGAGCTGGTATCCGGCGGATCATATCGGGCGCGGGGAGGGACAGACGGTGCCGTTTCCGGATGAAAGGGCATTACGCGCCGGAAAATGGACAGTTGCCACCTGGCCGTGGGCGCACGATGCAACAGCGGCGGGCTGTAACGATTTCCGATCAACAAAGCGCTGCATTCGCGAGTACGCCCTGCTTGCAAACGCCGGCGGCATGCAGTTTCTGGCGGATGGTGACCGGCATGCGCGAGCCTGGGTGGCGGATGACCATGTTGCGGTACAATGCTGTCACTACACCGGTCGTAGCGCCGAATCGTTTGTAAGAGGGCTGGATCAGGATGAATTATACCTGTCGGATGGTACGCAAATTGCATCGTTTACGTTGATGCGTCTGATCTGAATAACATTGATGCGGGTTACAGGGGGTTGAGAACACGAAAGGTAGTGCCGGATATGAAGACAATTTCCAGCTATGGTTATGAATACTTGTTGATGGTTCTGGTGTTGCTGTTATGCGCCTGCAGGCGTGAGGAAGCGGTGCAGAAGACGCAGACTCTGTCAGCGTCTCCGGTTGAGGAATTGTCGCTTGGTGATGACATGCAAGATGAAAAAGTGGACGAACCGGCAAGAATGGAACAGCGGGTGAATACTGTTCTGCCGCCGGATGCCGGGTTGGATGAGTTGATGGAGCAACTGGAACAATTGGAGCGCGAGGCTGAGTTCACGGCGGCGTGGCAGATGGCGCGAGATTACCGTGCCGCGCATGCGGGTCAGAATGGTGTGGCAGAGCTGGATAAACGTATAGACCGTTTGAATCGTTTGCGGCGTGAGGCGCCCGACATGCTTTATGCTTTTCAGCAACTCGAAGATGCCAACCCGACAGTGCGCGATGTTGCAGGTCGGCAGTTACTGCATGGAGGGGAGACGGCAAGGATTATATTGCGTAAGGCGCTGCGCAAAGGCCCAGAAGCGGTAGCTGTGTCCGCGGCGGATATTCTTGACAGGATGGGCGATCATGCAGCTTTCGCGGATCTTACGGAAAGAATCACGGTCGATGGACACGAAAAAGCACAGAAGCTGCTGCCGTTAGGCGTGCGGATGATTTCAAGTCAGGACAAGATCGGACTGGTTTTGGCGGTTGATATGCTTGAAAAGACCGACCGTCCGGTGTATGCGGGCTGGGCGCAGTCGGTGTATCTGCGTCTGGCGGAGCTGGATACGGATGCGCAGACGGCGACGCTGCATGAAAGGGTCGGAACATATATTCAGAGAGCATGGAAGGCGGCCGGCGACATCAATGCGTGGACAGCGTTGGTGCGTGCAGCGGTTGCGGGAGGAGAACCGTCATTGATTCAGGGCATGGAGGCTATCTCTGCCGATGTAAGACTGGCGTTTGATACTGATGATCCCGGGTTTGATTCCGTCAGCGGCCGGACTATTGCAAAAGCTCAAGGAAATACCGCCAAGGCGCGTGGCGTGAGCGGAAACGCACTGGCACTGCAAGATGCTGATGCGCGGCTGGTTGCCGATCCGCCGCTGGAGATAGGGAACGCATGGACATTGAGCTGCTGGTTTACGTTGCCTTTGCCGCCGCAGCAATGGTACACACTGGTTCGAGGAACACATACGGATCATCATGTCATTAGTGATTCCAGTGGTAATCTGGGTGTGTATTTGAACGGCCGGGGCGATTTTCATTCATCCGGTTATAACTTGCAGAGCCTGCCGGATGGCTGGCATCATCTTGTCGCGGTGGCGCAGAAAGGCCGGACGGTTTTTTATATAAACGGTAAACGGGTTGCAGAATGCCCGGTTATGAGTGCGGCAGACATTGCGGGAATCGGCAATTTTCATGCCGGAACCTAGGCTTTCAGCCCTATGATTGATGAATTCAGTTTGTATAAGCGGGCACTGAGTGATGAGGACGTCATGTTTCTGGCGATGCTGCATAAGCGCGGGGATGTTCGGGGTGGTGTTGTGAAGGAATAGATACGTGGATGGCGACCGGCCATATGGCCGCACAATGCTGTCATATGTAAACAGCGCTTGAATGGTATTATCAAAACGACCATAGTATACGTATGAAAACAACAATAGATATTCCTGATGTCGAGCTTGAAGAGGCTATGCGGTTTTTGAAGGCCGGCACAAAGCGTGAAGCGGTGGTGGTCGCCTTGCAGGAGCTTAACCGGCGTCACCGTATGGCCCGGCTGGTCCGGTTTTCCGGAAAATGTGTGTTTGACCATAATGATGACGTAGAAAGAATGGAAGCAGGAGAAATCCGATCTTTTGGTGGCTGCTTACGCGATGCATCATGAAGTACAGATTGTTCACCATGACGCACATTTTGATCTGATAGCGACGATGATCTAACAAAAAAAAGTTGATGAATAGTTAGCCTGAATTATGCACCAAGCCATATTGAGAAATGCCGCTGTCAGTAGGTATGCCCCAGTCCCTTGGGGCATACCAGAGGGGGTACCCCAAGGGACTGGGGTACCCCTACCCGGATATCCGTGTTAATAACGTAAGGAAAAAATATGACTGCGCGGGAGAATCTTTTGAGCTTGTATCGCCTGAGCGGGTATAAGCATGCGCCGGTGCATATTAATATGTGTCCGTCGTTGCAGGAGCATTTCCGTGCGCTGTCCGGAGGCCGGACGTTGGCGGAATATTTTGATTATCCGGAAGGTTTTGCGCAGGAATGGCTGCCGGGCTTGAAGCAGGTTGCGCGTGAGCCGGTGGACTGGACGCAGTATTATGATGTCCAGTTCAAGCCCGGCACGCATTTTGACGAGTACGGGGTTGCGCATGAGCCGGGCAGTGCGGCGGCCAAGCACATGACGCGCATGCATCATCCGCTGGCGCGGATGGATTCACTTGAGCAGCTTCCGCAGTACCCTTACCCTGAATATGATGCGGAAAGTATTCCGCAAATGAAGACGGTGGCGGATGCGGTTCATGCGCGCGGTCTGGCGGCGGCGGGCGGTATGGCTTGTACGATCTGGGAGCGTTCATGGTATCTGCGCGACATGACGCGGCTGATGATGGATATGATGGAGGAGGATGAAAAGGCGGTTTTTCTGCTGGATAAGATTACGGATCTCTCGATGCAGCGTGCAGCGGCGTTTGCGGCGGCCGGGGCGGATATAATCGAACTGGGTGACGATGTCGGCATGCAGCAGGCGATCATGATGTCGCGCGAGATGTATTGCGAATGGCTGAAACCGCGGCTGGCAAAAGTGATTGCGGCGGCGCGGTCGGTCAAGCCGGATGTGCTGATCTTTTATCATTCCTGCGGGTTTGTTGAGCCGCTGATAAATGACCTGATCGATGCCGGCGTGGATATTCTCAATCCGGTGCAGCCGGAATGCATGGACTTCGCGGAGATTCACGCAAAGTACGGCGACCGGCTGTCTTTCAACGGCACACTTGGCACCCAGCAGGTCATGCCGTTCGGAACGCCGGAGGATGTAAGCAGAACAGTGCGGCGTAATCTTGAGATTGCCGGCGCTAAAGGCGGTCTGCTATGCTGTCCCACTCACATGCTGGAGCCGGAAGTGCCGTGGGAAAACATTGTTGCGTATGTGGAAACCTGCAAAGAAATGAGTAGATAATGGACGCGAAAGATCGTGATATATTGCGGCTGCTGGCGAAAGAACTGGTTGCTGTTTCACAGCAACCGGTCCAGCAGGAGCGGATTGACGGCTGGCGACGCTGTAACATGCTCCGTCCGCAGCGCCCGATGCTGTGGATTACGGAAATCCCGTGGGGGGAGATTCAGGATAAACATGAGGCGCTTGTGCTTCAATGCGAAGACGGCTTTGCGCGTAATATTGAAGCCGGACTGCGCCGCCGGCTGTTTACGCAGAAATACCTGCCGGTTGATGAAGTGGAAGACGGCATATTCCGGGTCGGGAAGGTGATTCGCGGCGCAATGCATGACTATGGGGTGAATATCGAAGAGGAAACAATCGGGCAGGGGCAATCGTCGATAGTCGCGCACAGTTATAAAGCGGCAATCAAAGATGAGGCCGATATTGAGAGAATTAAGATGCCGGATATCCGCTATGATGAGCCGGCTACGATTGCGGAGGTTGAAAAATATACTGCTGTTTTCGGAGACAGCATGCCGGTAAGGGCAGTAGGGCCGCAGCAGAATTTCTTTGCCGGCTGGGATATACTGGTACGTTGGACCGGTGTTGAAAGCGCTTTGATGGATCTGTATGAACGGCCGGAATTTATTCATGCGATTATGCGGCGGATGACGGATTCTTTTCTGCTGCGCATGACGCAGCTTGAAGCGCTGCAACTGCTGGATGCTCCGCATCCGCAGTTACGGGTTGGTTCCGGTGCGGCGGGCTTTACCGATGAATTGCCGCAGGCGGACACGCCGTCAGGCGGGCCTTACACCTGTATGGATCACTGGGGTGGCGCCACCGCTCAAATTTTCAGTGAGGTGTCGCCCGCGATGCATGCGGAGTTCGCGCTGGCGTATGAAACCGAAATCATGCAACGCTGCGGGTTGAACTATTACGGTTGCTGTGAGCCGTTGCACAACAAAATGGATTTGATGAATAAAATTCCGCGTCTGCGGAAAATATCGGTGAGTCCCTGGTGCAATGTTGCGCTTACCGCGGAGCGCGCCGATAAGAAATATGTCTTCAGTCACAAGCCGAGTCCGGCAATGCTGGCCACGGAGCAGTTTAATGCGGCCGCCGCCGAGGCTGATTTACGCCGGCGGCTTGATGAGTCTGCCGGTATGCCTTGTGAGATTATCATGAAAGATATCAGTACGATCAAAGGCGATGTGCAGCGGTTGATCGACTGGTGTGCCATGGCTGCGCGGGTGGTGAGAATTCTTTGAATCCGGAAAGCGGGGAGGGGATGTTTGACCACCCGTTCACTGGAGGGCATCCGCCTTCGCGCTTCGCGGCTTTCGTCTTCGTCCCTGCGGAACTTCGCCGCGACAAGACGGCGGACAGGCGGAGAGCATGGAGGGGGGGGGCACCACAGAGAACGCAGGGAACACAAAGAGGGGATAAGAGTATTATCCGCAGATTACGCGGATTACGCGGACGGAGAAGAGGGATAGCCACAAAAAACACAAAAAGGCACGAAAAAGCGGGAAAGCAGGAAAGGGGAGGATTTAACCACAGAGAACGCAGAGAACACAAAGACGAGATAATAATATTCTCATTCGTGATGCTTTGTGTGATTCGTGGACGGATTAATCTGCATCTGGGCAGTCGAGCGGATCTGCTCTTAAATAAGTTGTACTTTCTCCGTTTTACAGATCAGGCCCGAAATGCGTGGAATTCCGCGGGCCGAATAAAGTTCCTGCTTTACTCTGCTTTACATATGCCAGATGATGTTTATAGAAAATGAAGTGTTGTTTGTATGGAGCGTTTAATAAATGTCTATCGAACAAAAGCAGAACAAAGCAATTCGAAGGCTGGCAGAGCGACTAGGAATGACAATCCACCAGTCTGTACTTGACCGGCGCATTAAGGGTTTGATGCGTGAGTACCCGTTGTCATCAAAAAATTTTACTATAGAAGACTGGTTGTCGGAGGTGGCTTTTGTGCGCGGTGCGCGTGTAGTTCAGCGTCCCGAGGGTAACGACAGCACTTTTTGCGCGCCGCCACCCGGCAGGCTTTCTAATGAAGAGCTTGTTGTATCAATCTGCCAGCTTCAAAGGCTTGATCGTCCTCAAATATTGCGTTTGGCGGCACAGCTTGTGTCGCGTGGCGCCGTGGATGTGGCGAACCTGCTGGCGCTGGCGCGCCGCGAACGGGCCGATATTGTTGTTGGTGAGCTTGCCCGTCAGGCTCTGAAGGTTGATCCCGCCCACGCTGTATGGCGGATGCTGGCGGAGGCTTTTCCCTGCCGCAGGCCGTTGCGGTCACCTTTGCTGCATTGGCAGAGGCTGGCATGGCCGGTAATGGGACGGGGCGGTTTCAATGCAGAGAGATGGGAACTGGTAAAATGACAAATGCCGAAAGAATTCTTGCGCGACTGGACGAACTGCTTGAGCAACCGGTTGATATAACGATATATGGCCGGGCAGCGCTTTCCATGGGATTCGAAGTATCAAAAGAGGAATACGCATTAAGTCTTGATGTTGATGCGGTTTTATGGATGGGACAGGCTGAAGAATTGGAAGAAAACGGAAATTTCTGGAATGCACTTGATCAGGTTAACAAGGAGTTTCAAACGTCCGGTTTGTATATGAGCCATCTTTTTGAAGAGCGCCAGGTTTTCCTGCAGCCTGACTGGCGCGCCAACCGTATTGCTATTCGGAATGACTTCAGAAAGCTTGCGCTGTTCCGCCTGTCGGACGGAGATTTGCTTTTGAGTAAAATGATGCGCTATGATCCGGTTGATTTGGATGACCTGACGTTTATTATTGATGCCTCCGGTCTGAAGCCGGCCCAGGTTTCAGCTGTTATTCACCGCGGACGGCTTCCTGAGTCTGAAGAAGTGCATGAACAGATGGCTTTGTGTCATGCCTGGCTCATATCTCAAGGATTGTGCCTGCCTGATTGAGTGGCCGTTGTCCGCAGATTACGCGGAGGGGGATTGGGGATGGGGAATATTATCCGCAGATTACGCGGATTACACGGATGGGATTGGGGAGGATTGGGATTGTTATTATAGGTCCAGAACGGTCGACATGCTGCGCGCCGTTGACTTGGCGTACATATCCAAACAAACTCTTTGATAATTTAAATTATAATCTGCGTAATCTGCGTAATCTGCGGATTAATATTTCTGGATTCCCCATCCTCCGTGATCTCCGCTTGTCCGCCGTAGACGCGAAGCGCGAAGGCGGGTGGTGTCTTTTCTCAGCGCATCATGAAGACCGTGCCTTTGAGGCCGGCTTTGAGGATGATGCGGTTGCCGTCGACAACGGCTTCGCCGTTCTGCACGCCGGCGATTGTCCAGTTGAGCGTATCGCCGTTGTTTGCGCCGGTGATGCCGACTGTGAATTCAAACAGCACATCATTGTTCTTGGCATCCTGATGCACGTTGATCGTTGTTGCGGCGGTGTGGCCGGAAAGATCGATCGTTCCATACACATACACCTTACGGCCGGTTGCGGTGTATTCGCCCGTAAAGCCGTCGGTGAGGGTCAGTGTACGCGGTGAGCCATCCATGCCGATTGTAAGTACATCGCCCGCGGCGGAGCCGGGTTTGATTGTTCCGCCGGAGGCCACCGTCACAGGCCGCCGGATATTTCCCGCGCCGGAAAGGGTGGCGTTGTTGTTTACGTTGACGGAGGCTGCCCCGTTGCCAATGCTGCCATCGACCTGCAGAGTGCCGTTGTTGATGTTGAGCGTCGTCGTGACGCTGTTAGCGCCTGATAGTATTTGTGTGCCGGTACCGGTCTTGATGAAATGGGTTCTTGAACTGAAATCGGCTCCAATATTTCCTGCGTAGGTGTATTCCTCGGCACTTGGAACATTCGCCGTGTAGGTTGAGCTTCCCATACTATTTCCGGCAGGGTGAGTCAACTTTCCGCCATTTCCAGAGATGCCCCGGATGGTTTGCGTGTAATCCGGATTGCTTCCTGCCGTCATCACCATCGTTCCGCTGTTGATTAATAGCACAGAGCTGGACGGCAGCTGACCCGAGCCATGTACAAGCGTGCCGGCGTTTATATCTATGTCACCTGAAAGGGTGCTTGCAAGACTGGCGCTGAGTCTTATTGTTGCAGTACGCTCATGCCGCAGCCCACCAGTTCCGCTGAATGGTTCAACGATGCGCAGGTGACCTGCACCGCTTCCCTCGATCAGTACCGGATTCGATCCCCAGCTTGACGGAATGGTCAAATCCACCTGTCCGGCGCTGTTATTGACGATGCGCGGAGCGTCTTCGGCATCATTTTCGGAGAAAAGCAGTGTGCGCGATGAAACGCCGCGCGCGAGAGTAATGCCGACGGTGTTCGCGGCAGTGAACTGGTTGTTCAGTGTAATCTTGTTCAGTTCGAACGCGTCATCATTCTCACCAAGGTCAAGTGTCGCGGTGTATGCCACAGCGCCGGACTCACCGCCGAAGATCAGGTGGGTTTCGTTGGAGGAAACCACCGTCCCCGGTGCCCCATCGCCGTCATCCCAGTTGGCGGAAAAGCTCCACAGGCCGCTATCCGGGGCGTTGGTCGTGGTGCCGCCGGACCATACCGCATAAGTAACATCCGGGGCTGCTTCAGGCGGAGTAAATGGTGTCACGTTGTTCGGATCAAACGCCAGCAAAAGCTGATCACCGTCTTCATTCAGCCCTACAAACCATCCGCCACTGGCAACGGGATTGAGAAAACCATTAGTATCAATAGCAACATTCGCTGGATCGTAGTCAAAGCCGGTAACGGCAACAGCCGATGTTGCTATCATAAACATGTAAGATTCTGTGTTATCAAATCCGTCAAGTAGACCCGGAGTTCCGTCTGATTCTCGTGAGCGAATTCGGATGGTAAGCTTACTGGCTTCTGTTGAGTTTATGGTCAGCAGATTCTGAACTTGCAGAAGATCCCAGCCTGTTCCGGCATTGCCATCCGTATCCTTGATATCCCAATCGTAAAAGGTGCCAGCATTCAAAGTTAGTGCAGAAAAAGACAACACTCCAACAGGATCACCTGAAGTTGTAGGGCCATGGATGCCGGGAGAGACGATCGATCCGGTGTTCATCG
>PXDI01000267.1 GCA_003565095.1 PVC group bacterium
AATGGTAAATGATTTTTGATAACATCTTTTTGCTTTTTGCTTTCTTTTTGCAGCGCCTGTGGCATTATGCAGCGCTTTATTGAAGTGATCGCAAAACAGAAGAAACAGGACTAAAGTCATGCAGGAAATAATACGCAAAGCGGACGTGTTGATCGAGGCGCTGCCTTATATCCAGCGCTTTCGCGGGGCGGTTATTGTGGTAAAACTCGGCGGCAGCGCCATGGAAGATGCCGAACATCTGGAAAGCATTGTCCAAGACATCGCCTTCATGGAATGCGTCGGTATGCGGCCGGTTATTGTACATGGCGGCGGCAAGGCCATTTCCCGCGGCATGCAGGACGAAGGCATTGAATCACGTTTTCTGCACGGACTGCGGGTTACCTGCGAAAAAACCATTGCTGTGGTCGAACGCGTCATAAAAGGCAGTGTCAACCCGCGGATTGTACATCTGCTTGAAACCAAAGGCGCCCGCGCAGAAGCCCTGCACGGTGAAAAAGTTTTTAAAGTTGAACGGGTAACCGGAAGCGACCCGCAAAGCGGTGAAAAGCTCGACTGGGGATTTGTCGGCGAGCCGGTGGCGGTTGATACCGACCCGGTAACCAACCTGCTCATGGCCCAGACCATCCCGGTGGTTACTCCGCTGGGCGCGGATGCTGAAGGCAGACTTCACAATATCAACGCCGATACTGCCGCGGCCGCGCTGGCCAAGGCGCTCAAGGCCCGCAAGCTGGCGTTTGTCTCGGATGTGCCGGGGCTCTTGCGTAATCCCGAAGATCCGGATTCACTTATTTCGCATCTCGCACTCGACGATATCGACCGCCTGATTGATGAAGGTGTAATCAGCGGCGGTATGCTGCCGAAAGTTCGCAGTTGCGTCGAAGCCATCCAGCAGGGTGTGCGCAAGGTGCATATGATTGACGGAAGAATGACTCATTCATTATTGTTGGAAATATTCACTGATAAAGGTGTAGGAACGGAGATTGTAGCTAATGACTAAGACAGAAGAAATCGCAGCGTTATTTAATCAGAATGTAATGTCAACTTACTGCCCAGGGCGCGCGCTGGTTAAGGGGTCCGGCACGCGCGTGTGGGATGCCGACGGTAATGTTTATCTTGATTTTGCGGCCGGCATCGCAGTCCTCAATACCGGACATTCGCATCCTGTGGTGGTCGAAGCCATCCGCGCACAGGCCGGGAAATTGATGCACGTCTCAAATCTGTACTACACCGAAAATCAGGCGCGACTGGCACACAAACTGGGCGAAATCATCCCCGGGGCAAAAAGCTTTTTCTGCAACTCCGGCGCGGAAGCCAATGAAGGCATGGTTAAACTGGCACGCCTGTGGGGCAGCGAAGAGGGTCGCTATGAAGTGATTTGCATGCGCAATTCATTCCATGGCCGGACCCTGGCGACTGCGGCGGCCACCGGACAGGATAAGGTCAAAAAAGGCTTCGAACCAATGCCGGCAGGTTTTGTGCATGCCGATTTCAATGATCTGGAATCAGTCAAGGCACTGGTCAATGACAAAACCGTTGCCGTCATGCTCGAAGCCGTGCAGGGTGAGGGCGGAGTCGTGCCGGCCGATGCGGAGTTCATCGCCGGAATCCGCGCGCTGTGTGACGAAAAAAATCTGCTGATGCTGTTTGACGAAGTCCAGTGCGGCATGGGCCGCACCGGCAACTGGTTCGGCTTCCAGATGTTCGGTGTGGAACCGGATGCTTTTACGCTGGCTAAAGCGCTCGGCAGCGGCTTCCCGATCGGCGCAGTGGTCGCCGGCAAAAAACTCAATGAGCTGTTCAAGCCCGGACATCATGCCAGTACTTTTGGCGGCAACCCGCTGGCATGCGCCGCGGCATTGGCCACCATCAAGGTAATCGAAGATGAAGAGCTAGTCATAGCGGCCGCCGAGAAGGGCGCACTTATCCGTGAAGGGCTTGAGCAGTTTGTTGAAAAATATGAACATGTTACCGCTGTGCGCGGGGCCGGGCTGATGCTGGGCATGGTGCTCGACCAGCCCGCCAAGCCGTTGGTGGATAAAATGGCCGAAATCGGTTTGCTGACTCTGGCCACCGCCGAAAATGTGGTCAGAATGCTGCCGCCCTTGAATCTCAAGGACAACGAAATCGAGGAAGCGCTCGAAATCATGGATGACTGCCTCGCGGAAATGCACGGCGTTGAGCAGGAGGAAGAGGCATGAAACTGCCCGATCTGAAAGGGGAAAAGCTTGGCGTTTGCGTTTCGGGCGGACTCGACAGCAAAACAGTTGCCCGCAAATTGGTTGATCTGGGCATCGAAGCACACTGTTTCTGCGCTGATCTGGCACAGGGCGATGAGGAAAACATCCAGAGTGTTGCCGAACGCATGGCACCTTGCGGAGTTGAAACAGAGATCGTCGACCTGCGCAACGAAATGGCCGCGGCTTGTTTTGATATGATCCGTGCCCAGGCCATGTACGATGGCGGTTACTGGAATTCCACCGGCATCGCGCGTGCGATTACCGTCAAAGGACTGCTGCCGGCGATGCGGGCCAAGGGCTGCACCGTACTGGCACATGGCGCAACCGGTCGCGGCAATGACCAGATGCGTTTTGAACGCTATACCAATGCTCTCGACCCGCAAATGAAAGTCTATGCCCCGTGGCGCGACCCGGAGATGCTGCGTGAATTCCCCGGCAGAAAAGAAATGGCCGCCTATTTGCAGAAGCAGGGCATCGAAGCCTTTCCCGGCGGAAAAAAACGCTATTCAACCGACGCGAATCTGGCCGGACTCTCCTATGAAGCGGAAGATCTGGAAAGTCTTGAAACCGGCTGCCTGATCGTCAAACCGCAGATGGGGCTCTGGCCGCAGAATGCATCCGATACTCCCGAAGACTTTTCCGTGCGTTTCGCGAAAGGCGACGCGGTTGAAATCAATGGCAAGCAAATGAAACCGCTGGCGGCCATGCAGGCAGCCAACATGATCGGCGGACGTAACGGGATCGGTTTCAAAAACGCGCTCGAAAACCGCATTATCGGCACCAAGAGCCGCGGGGTATATGAATCGCCCGGCCTGGAACTGCTGGCCTACTGCCTGCGGCAGGTTTATATGGCGACAATGGACCGCCAATGCACCGCCCTGTTTGGGCAGCTTTCACATCTGGTGGCACAGCAGGTGTATGATGGACGCTACTTCGATCCGACCACCACCGCAGCACTGGCAGCCATCAACAGCATGGCACAACACGCCGCCGGCACCATCAAAGTGAAACTCTACAAAGGTAATATCTTCTTCGAAAGCCTGACCGACTGCCCGGCATCACTCTATAACGAGGCCGACGCCTCAATGGAAGCCAGCGCCGGACTGAACCCGGTCAGCTCACAGGGTTTTGCGGAGATCCAGGGAGTCGAAGCCCGCGCCATGGCAAAAGGCGGACAGATCAGAGGCTCATAAGGTTCAGCTACGGAGACATCAAGCTGGCCGCACCTTATGTAACCATAATGCCTGTCAAGCGCGTTTTAAGATGGCCAACCATCCCGCGTCCGCTATTATATCGGCTGACAGGCATTCCACCCGCCGGGCTTGATCCGGTGAACTCGGTGCCGAATGCCGTTGTTGGAAAACTAAGCTGTAATCTGGAGGCACTGCTTGCATAGCCCGGAAACAAAGAACAGTCCGCCCTCCGATAGCATGATGGAGGGAATTGCTGTTGCATTTGACCATGTCTCCGTATGTATTGACGGTGTGTCAATTCTGGAGGATGTAAGCGCCTCATCCCCGCACGGCGGCTGTACAGCCGTCATCGGCCCTAACGGAGCCGGCAAAACAACACTCTTAATGGCTTTGCTGGGGCATATTCCGTTTGCAGGCCGTATCAGGATCGGGTCACGTGAGGAAAACATGAAGTCACGGATCGGCTACGTGCCCCAACGGCTGCAGTTCGACCGCGGACTTCCGATGACAGTCTGCGATTTCATGGTGATGGGACTTCAGCGTCGTCCCCTTTGGCTGGGCACAAAGCGCAGTAACCGGATTCGTGCCAGGGAACTGCTCTCCGCTGTGCGCGGTGAAGCGCTTGAAGACCGTATGCTGGGCGTGCTTTCGGGCGGAGAAATGCAGCGGGTCATGCTGGCGCTGGCATTAGCGCAGGAGCCCCTGCTGCTGATTCTAGATGAACCTGCCAGCGGGGTGGATGTTCAAGGCGGGCAGCTTTTCTGCGAGCTGCTTGAAAGGCTGCGCCGCGAACACGGCTTCACACAGCTAATGGTCAGCCACGATCTGGCCACAGTAACTCATCACGCCACCCATGTTATAATGCTGAACCGCCGGATCGTGGCGGAAGGACCGCCGCGTGAGGTGCTCACACCCGCAAACCTTGGCGCAGTGTTCGGCATGCACATGGGACTGGCGGATGCGCAAGCGCTCTCCGACGGACAATCGGCCTGCACCTGCGCACGGTGCGGCGGGGAGGTTACCCATGCTTGACCTCTCTCCCGTTTATGATCTGCTGGGACGCATCATGCCATGCGCATGCATGCAGGCCCGCTTCATGCAACAGGCACTGCTGGGATTGCTGCTTATCGCACCCATGACCGCCGCCATGGGCGTACAGGTTATCAATTTCCGCATGGCATTTTTTGCGGACGCAATCAGCCACTCGGCCTTTGCCGGTGTGGCCCTTGGACTGATCTTTTCCGTAAGCCCCCACTGGACTATGCCCTTGTTCGGCCTGCTGGTGGGACTCAGCATAATGGCCCTGCGACGGCACAGCACACTTTCAACCGACACGGTCATCGGGGTTGTCTTTGCGGCAGTGATGGCTTTCGGACTGGCAATCATCAGCCGCGAAGCCAGCGTTGCACGCGATCTGCAACGCTTTTTGTATGGTGACATATTAACCATTGGCGACGCCGGCATTCTGAATCTGGCCGCGCTTTTTGCGGCGGTGATGGCTTTTCAGGCATGGGGCTACAACCGTTTGCTTTATATCGGCCTGAATCCCGTGGTTGCGCAGGCGCACGGGGTACGGGTTGCCATATACCAGTTCGCATTCGCCGGATTGACCGCTCTGGTGATTATGCTCTCGATCTGGGCGGTGGGGGTGCTGTTGATCACCGCGTTGTTAATTGTGCCCGCGGCCGCCGCACGCGGTTTTGCGCGCTCTGCCGGTTCAATGTTCTGGTGGGCAATGCTGGTAAGCATCACCGCGGCAATCGCCGGCCTGCTGATCTCAGCCCAGGCATGGGCCCGCACCGCCACCGGACCAACTGTCGTTCTATGCGCATTTGTCTGGTTTATGGCAAGCCAGATCTCCGCCGCCATACGAAAACGAGCGTAAAAAAACAAAAGCACGCCCCGACCACGCAGTAAACGGTATTTTGTCGCGAATCACTTCAGTGAATCACTCAGCGATGCGCTCATCGAAGCCGGAAAGGCAACAATCAGCACCCGCTTCATGGCAATCAGATTATCAACACCCCACGGACACCGCTGAATTATCGTCAGCAACACTCCCACAACAAGCAGTGAAAAGAAATAAATGGAGAAAACCCGTTTGATATATTCCATGACGTTCTCTCTGAACATGAAGCGATAGAAATTCAAGTATACAAACAGTCCGATGAAAACAACCGAAAGGGCGCTCAATAGCAGCACATTCAGAAAAGGAAGTTCTTCTCCAAGACTCCAAGTCTCTTCGGTAAAAGCCACAGGGACTGCAAGCACTGATGCACCGACAACAACCTGCATTAGATCCCGCGGACGGAACTCAATCATTACGGGTTTAAGAAAATGACTCAGCACCTTTCCTGTCGCATCGGTTATCGGAATGACCCTGTGCAGATAACCTCCGATTCTTCTGATAGACAGCTTGTCTGCCGCCACATTTGCTTCTTCATTTTTTTTCATCGATAGCCCTCCATATAAATACCATATTCCAAATCAAGTTAGGCACGAAAATAGCCCATTGCAACCGCTCTTTCAACCAAAAGATCTGCTTGTTATAAACCGCCAGCAGAACCGCCGCATTTTGTCATCAAAGTATCCAGCCGTGTTTTGACTTCGGCAACCGCCGGCCATATTCCATCCCATGCGCCATCCGCGCTGCGCTCCCGAAAAACCCGCGCGGTATGCGGACCTCGCAAGCCCCAGCTCGTATGATCCGATGGACCGTAAACCGCAACGGTCGGAATTCCGGCCGCGGCGGCAAGATGTGTGATACCCGAATCATTGCCCGCAAACGCGCGACATGCACTGATCAAATCACATACCTGTGTAAGATCGAGCCCCTCCCGGCATGGCCAGGCATACTCTGCGGCGGCATATGCACTACGCACCGCATCATCCGCCTCGCCAAACAGAAAAACCGGCGACAACTCCCCGGATTCGGCAACCGCTTCAGCCAAAGCGGCAAAGTTTTCCAGCGGCCAGTTCTTGCGCAGACTGCCGCTGCCGGGATGCAACAGCAACACCGGACGGTCTGTTTTTATGATCTGCCTGCCGCGTTCAGCCTGATCCGGGGTTACCGGCAGAACCGGATACTCAGCACCCTCGGGATAGATTGCCAGCTCCGCCAGCGGCTTGAACAGATATTCCACCGCATGGATATCCTTGACCATCGGATCCCCGCGTACAAAATTCTTTACTCCCGCCATTCTCATGTTCAAAGCAAGAATTTCATCCGGATCATAAAGATACGAAACCACCAGATCGAACAGCTTAAGATAGGCGGCCTGCTCGGCAGGAATTTTAGGGCGATATGAAAAGAAACCGGCCATGCCGGCATTATCCAGCGAAACAAACCGATTAATGATACCGGCGTTCCACGCGAGGCGGGCGGTACGCGGGTAGCCGGCCAGTTCGATGTATGCATCCGGCCAGCGCTGCCGCAGCGCGGCAAGCGCGGGCAATGTCATTATAAAATCGCCGATTGCCCCGCCGCGTAAAAAAAGTATCCGGATATCGCTCATTTAACCAGAGTCTTCACCCCGGCCTTACGTGCGGCCTCGACCGTATTCCACAAGAGCATGGTAATAGTCATCGGCCCCACCCCGCCCGGCACCGGGGTAATCAACGCGGCTTTCGCGCTTACTGTCTCAAAATCAACATCGCCCACCAGCCGGTATCCGGTTTTGCGTGAGTCATCGCTCACGCGGTTGACCCCCACATCAATCACCACCGCGCCGTCTTTCACCATTTCGGCGGTAACGGTATTCGGCCGCCCGGCGGCGACAATCAGGATATCAGCCTGTTTGGTAAAATGCGCCATGTTGCGTGTTCCGGTATGACAGATGGTGACAGTGGCATTGGCGCCTTCACGTTTCTGCAGCAGCATGTTCGCCACCGGCTTGCCGACAATATTGCTGCGACCGACAACCACAACATGCGCTCCGCTGACTTCTACACCGCTTTCAATCAGCAACTGTAAAATGCCGTGCGGAGTGCAGGGCAGAAAGCACTCCCGTCCCGCCATCAGGTTACCGAGATTCACCGGATGAAATCCGTCCACATCCTTGGCCGGAGAGATCGCCGGCAGGACCGCCTGTTCATCAATATGCGGCGGCAGCGGCAACTGCACCAGAATCCCGCTAATGGCCGGATCGGCGTTCATGCGCTCAATCAGCGCCAGCAGATCTTCCTGGCTTGTCTCCGCCGGCAGCCGGTTGTCATCGGAATATATCCCGGCCTCTTCACAGGCCCGCTCTTTAGCGGTCACATATGAGCGCGATGCCGGATCGTCACCGACCAGCACCACCCCCAGCCCCGGAACAATCCCCTGCTCGCGCAAGGCGGCCACATCCGCCTTGATCCGCTCACGCATATTCGCCGCCACCTGCTTCCCGTCAATTATCTTTGCCGCCATATCATACCCCTGTTATCAGTTGATAATTATTTGCAATGTTGGTTGAAATATAGGCCCGATTATCCCGCAGCGCAATTTCTTATTGAAACTGATGCCGCATCCGGTGACATTATCCATATGAGCGATGCGATAATCCAGCGGCTGACAAAAGCAGTGAAGGCGCTGCCGCCTGACACGGTAACCGGGGATCTGCCCGAAAGCGCGGCGGCAGCACTGGCTTTGGCCGCCGCACAGCACGCATGGACTCTGCTGATCTGTGATGGAACCCGCACTCTTGAGACCCTCGTGCAGGATGCCGAGACACTGGCCCCGTCAGAAAAGCACCTGCCGGTGGTTTTTCCTCCATGGGAAAGCCTGCCGACCGAACATCTTGAAAGCGACCGCGAAATCAGCGGCAGACGGCTGGACGCCCTGCGCCGCTTGCAGGAGCACACATCCGGCACCCCCCTGATTATCACCTCTATTCAAGCGCTGCTGCAGAAACCCCCGCCGCCTGCGGCAATGCGCGCTGCGGTCATAAACCTGCATACCGGCTGCGAAACCGCCCCGCAGGCACTCGCGGAAGAATTGGTGGCACGCGGCTATCATCACGTTCACGAAGTGACCGAACCCGGAACTTTTGTGCTCAAAGGCGGCATTCTGGATGCCTGGTCACCCGCCGACAGCAGTCCGCTGCGCATCGAATTCTTTGGCGATACCGTGGACTCACTGCGGGGATTCGATCCCGCCAGTCAACGTTCTACCGCAAAAGTTGATAGCTGCCGCCTGATGCCGGCATCCGAATGGCAGTGGCTGAAAAACATCAAAGACAACCAGAGTCTGCTGCTTGATTATCTGCCGCATGAAACCACACTCATTTGGTATCAGGATGGCTCGATTCATGAGCTGGGCGCATTACATGACGAACGGGTCAAAGACGCCGGTGCACAAAGTTTTGCGGTAACAAGCGAGGAATTGCGACAGCGAATCTCGCAGCATTTCAACGGCCGGACGCTGCGCATCGCCGCGGATGAGGAAACCTCTGCCGCGAATACAGCGATCGACCTGCGGCCCGGAAAAACCATTATGCGTTCCGGGCGCGAATTAATCGAACCGGACGCCCTCAGCGCGGCGCGGCAGGCCTTGTTTTCCGCACTGAAAGAACAGGCCGGACAAAATACGCGGGTAACGGTATTCTTTGACAGCGCCGGATCATTATCCCACTACCGCGAGGCTTTCGGGTCGGATCTTCCGACAACCTTGCATTTGTGCCAAGGTGTGCTGTCCGGCGGATTTGAAAGCCCTGCGTTGAATCTGGTGGTAGTGGCGGAGAACGATCTGCTTGGCCGTCCGCGCCGCTCGGGCCGCGCAACCAGCCGGGCATCAGCGCACTGGCGCAAGGACGCCGGAGAGCGCATCAAAAACGCCGC
>PXDI01000097.1 GCA_003565095.1 PVC group bacterium
ACCGGCGCGACGGGGCAAGAAAAATGCAGACCGGCAACTGGAACGGGCTTTTCACCATGCGTAACTTGCGGCAGTCGCCCGTTTCGATACGCTGAATTTAGCCATTACTAAAAAAAATATTTCCTCTGTAGGAAAACTCTGCCTTGCTGCCATAATCATTCGTCATTTCTCAAACAACAATCCGGATGACTGCTTGCATATCGCGAATTTTCATCCTGTCACGTGCCGAATTCTCCAAAACAACCGCTGATCACGCTCACAGATATACATCTTATGCAAGCGAACAAACTATTTGTCTGTCCCTGAGTTCCTGAATATGTCCGCCGGGCGGGTCATTGATAACGGTATCTGTCGCGGTGTCCGCGGTCTCTGGATAATCAAGCGTGAAATGCAGTCCGCGGCTCTCACGGCGGCGTAAGGCTGAACGCACAACAAGTTCGCCGATGGCTGAAATATTGCGCAGTTCGAGCGTATCGGCGGTAACCAGATAGTTCAGATAGTATTCGCGGATTTCACGGCGCAGATTATGTATCCGCCGGGCGGCGCGGTCCAGCCGCTTGTCGGAACGTACGATGCCGACGTAATCCCACATGCAGGTACGCATCTCATTCCAGTTGTGCTCCACCACCACCGCTTCATCACTCGGCACGGCATCGCCCGATTGCCAGGCGGGTATATCCAGACACTTGAAATCCGCGGGCGGACACTGTGCCTGTAAATGTTGCGCCAGTTCAAATGCACAAACCAGTGCTTCCAGCAGTGAGTTACTGGCCAAACGGTTGGCGCCGTGCAATCCGGTGCAGGCGACTTCGCCAACCGCCAGCAAACCGGGCAGCGCGGTTTCGCCATTCACCGCAGCCGCTACCCCCCCGCAGAAATAATGCGCCGCCGGAACCACCGGGATCAGATCCCGCGCAATGTTAATCCCAAAACGCAGGCACGTCTCATATATCGCCGGGAAACGCTTTCTGAGAAATGGCTCTCCCCGCTCACGAATATCCAGATAGACACAGCGCGCACCGGTCGTCTTGATTTCAGTATCAATCGCGCGTGCCACGATATCGCGCGAAGCCAGCTCCCCGCGTTGGTCATATTTCTGCATAAAGCCGGACCCGTCGGCATGCACCAGCCGCGCCCCTTCCCCGCGCACTGCTTCACTGATCAAGAACGATTTCGCCTGCGGATGATAAAGACAGGTGGGATGAAACTGAATAAATTCCATATTTTTGACCGGCAGTCCCGCGCGCCAGGCAATTGCGACGCCGTCCCCGGTGGCAATGTCGGGATTGCTGGTATACAGATAAACCTTGCCGCCTCCGCCGGTGGCCAGAATCGTGTAAGGCGCCCGCACGGCAAAAATTTCACCATTGACTTCGTTGAGCATATACGCCCCGGTGCAACGGTTTTCACCGTCGAGCCTGAGCCAGCCGGTGGTGATCAAATCGATCATCATGCTATGCTCTAGAATATCGATGTTTTGCCGGGCCTGCACCCTTTCCAGCAGCACCTCTTCAACGCGCCGGCCGGTAATATCCCCGCAATGCAGCACACGGCGGTGTGAATGCCCGCCTTCCTTGCCCAGATCGTAACCGTGTCCGCCGGAAGCCGGTCCTTCAGCAAAATGGAGGCCCAAACCGGCAAGTTCCTCAATCCGCGCAGGGCCCTTGCGGACAATTTCGCGCACCACCCCGGCATCGCACATCCCCGCCCCCGCGCGCAAAGTATCCTGCACATGCTCGTCAAAGGAATCATCGTCCGCCACCACGCAGGCAATCCCCCCCTGGGCGTAGTTCGTATTGCTGTCGGCACGGTTCTTTTTGGTGGCAATCAGCACCCGCCCCAGCTCCCCCAGATGCAGCGCGCTCATCAACCCGGCAATCCCGCTGCCAACCACCAGATAGTCTGTGTCTATGATTTTCATTAACTGCAATAATTTATCGTGTGCTATGCGCTCTTGCAAGGATAACGGTCAGCCGCGCAGCAAAAACCGTTCACTTGTTTTTGACCAATCCATCCACAAACAGAACCTTGCCGGGGTTCTCCGGCAGATACAGCACACCCACGGTCTGGCCGGCAGATTGTTTTTTCTGTGCCAAAGCGATTTCTGCAGCCCGGTAGGTTTTATATGCCGATTGACGGTGGCTCCCGTTACCGATCTGAAAATCAATCTCAACCCGGTAAACGGTCTGGTTGTTGACCCGCACATTCGTGGCGGCAACATCCTTGATCTGTCCGGCGGCAAAAGCGCCGGTGCGCAGAATTCTCATTTTAGAACGATACGAATACAATCCGCCATAAGCCACGCCGATTCCAGCCAATGGAAAGATCAACACGAACAAACCGAACATTCCGGTCTGGGTAATGCTTGTGCCGGAGATCCGCGCAATATCAGGATTGCCCTCAAGATACTCAATTTGGACCGTTTGACCGGATGAATACCGGCGCCCCGTCGAGTAAGAGACCCCCTCCCGTTCAACATCATTGACCGTAAAGACGAACCGGACCGTGTAAACCGGGGTATCATTTACCCGCATATTCGAGTCGGGTGCAGAGGTCACCACCCCGGAGGCGGTTGCAGGTGAACCCCGTTTCATCAGCACCTCCTGATGCAATTGCCACGGGAAGAAGATGAACATGAACGGCAGGCTGAAGATGATAAAAAACACACCGAAGGCGATCATGCCGGCTACCCCGCCACCTGTCGCCGCCCGCTTGATGCCGGCCGACGGACGCCTTGGACAGCGTTGCATCAAAAAAGCTTCCAGCTCTTGTACTGTTACACCCGCCATAATGCATTGTCTCCCCGGTAACGGCTTGCCCCGCCAATAGCTCCGCAGGACTTGCAGCCTTTCGTAATCATCCCACACAATACGGATTTATGAAGCACATTTTGAGCGTAACAATCAAGTCTAATTCTTTGTTTTTTCTGCGATCCATGTGGTTGCCGGATTTTTCACCTGCGCCCACGTCTTTCCCGCTTTCCTTTGCGGCGGATTTATGCAAGAGTGTCGGGCAAACTATCTGGAGGATTATTATGACAGATCAGGGTACCTGCTGGATTCCGTTCGATCAGCTTGAAGCTTTCATGGTGGATGTATTCACCGGCATCGGCGTGCCGGAGGCGGATGCACGCATCTGCGCTGATGTGCTGATTGCCGCCGATAAGCGCGGCATTGATTCCCACGGCATCGGTCGCCTGAAGCCGATTTATTATAACCGGATTGTGAATGACGGCATCCAGCGGCCGGTGACCGAGTTCGAGGTTGTCCGTGACAAGGGCGGCACGGCGGTGGTTGACGGACATCACGGCATGGGGATGGTGATTGCCAAACGCTGCATGCAGATGGCCATCGACAAGGCGCGTGAGCACGGCATCGGCATGGTAGTCACACGTAACTCAACGCACTACGGCATTGCCGGCTATTACGTGATGATGGCCTGCGCACAGAATATGATCGGCATGACCTGCACCAACGCGCGTCCATCCATTGCACCGACTTTCGGCGTGGAAAACATGCTGGGAACCAATCCGCTGGTTTTCGGAATGCCCACCGACGAACCGTTTATTTTCACCAATGATTATGCTACATCGATTTGTCAGCGCGGCAAGATTGAGCAATACGCACGTGAAGGCAAGTCGATGCCGCCCGGCTGGGTGATAAATCAAGACGGCGAAACGCTTACCGATCCTGCCAGAGTGCTCAAGGAACTGGTGGACGGCACCGCCGCGCTGCTGCCGCTGGGCGGCCCGGGCGAGGAGTCCGGCGGCTACAAAGGATACGGCTATGCCACCGTGGTGGAACTTTTCTCGGCCGCCTTGCAGCAGGGCGCGTTTATGAAACAGCTTAACGGCCTCACCAACGGCAAAAAAATGCCCTACTGCCTCGGCCACTGTTTCATGGCGGTGGATATCAGCGCATTTACCGAACCGGAAGCGTTTAAAAAGACCACCGGGGAGATTATGCGCGAACTGCGCGCTTCAACCAAAGCGCCCGGCGCGGAACGCATCTATACCTGCGGAGAAAAGGAACATCTTGCATGGCTTGAACGCAAAGACAAAGGCGCACCGGTCAATGCGGAGCTGCAGCGCGATATCATTGCCATGCGTAAAGAACTTGGACTGGATAAGTATCGGTTTCCGTTTGATTAGAATGCGAATGAAGCATATTTGACAGAACATAACCCAGCGTTTGAGAGAGAAAGATTCGAGTGTAAGAGTAAGTGTACGAGTATGTGTTTGTCAAAAACCAGCAATTCTTACGCTCCTGCCGCGCAAGGCGGCAGGGGGCGTATGCCATACACACATATCTCTTTCTTTTCAATTGACGTCAGTAGCCATAAGAAACATAAGAGACGAAGTATGATCAAAAAACCGAAACAAAACTCGTTCATCACCTCAGCATTAATTGCTGTTCTCATTTTCCTGGCGGCGGGCATTTCCGCGGCGGGCGCGGAATTGACGCTGGCCGACTGCATTAGCGCCGCGCTGGAGCACAATCCCGATTTGCAGCAAATGCAGCACAATGCGGCTGCTGCGCATGCCGCAGTTGACGAAGCGCGTTCCGCCTGGTGGCCGCGTTTGGCGCTCGGCGGCAGTTACACGCGCACCGATAATCCGCCGCAGGCGTTTATGATGCTGCTTAATCAGCAGGCACTTGACATGGGAAGTCCGGCTTTTGACCCGAATAATCCCGCTGATACCGGCAACCTGCGGTTATCGGCAAGTGCCAGATGGCGGCTTTACGATTTTGGACAGCGGCGGAATGCGGCGGCGGCGGCTTCCGCCGGCGCTGGCAGTGCGGATTTCATGCAACGCGCGGTGCGGAATGAGCTGGTGCATGAGGTAACCCGTGCTTATAACAGTGTTTTACAGGCAATGGCGATGGCCAGGGTACAGGAACAGTCGATCAAGAGCCTGCAGGAAAGCCTGCGTTTTGCCAATGAAAGACTCGCAGCCGGGGCGGCGGTACGCGCGGATGTGCTGAATATTGAAGTGCAGCTTGCCCAGGCACAGGAGGAGGCCATCCGCATACGGAACGGCATCCAACTTGCGCTCGCCGCGCTCAACAACGCCATCGGACATGAGCTTGCCACCGCACAGTCAATCCGGCCGCCGGAGGATTTCACTGTACCGCAAACCGCCCCGCCTGCTCTCGCTCCGGCAATGGCCGAAACCCGCCCGGAGTTGCAGGCGGCCCGCCAAATGACCGCCGCGGCCAGGGCCGGCTACCGCGCCGCCGGTGCACAGCGCCGGCCGGTTATCAATGCGTTTGGATCGCATGACCACGACAGTGACGGCGCATTGGATGACATGCACGGCAGTTACATTGCCGGCATTGCCGCCGAATGGGAGTTTTTCGACGGCGGCCAGCGCCGTGCCGCGCGCGAACGCACCCGTGAAGAATGGCTGGCGGCGCAGGCCGCGGAAGCGTCTGTGTATAACCGCCTGCTGCTGGATTTGCGGCAGGCATCCCTGCAGGCGCAGGATGCGCATGAACGGCTGATGGTTACTGCCAAAACAATTGAAAGCGCGGAGGAGGCGCTGCGGATTGTGCGCGAACAATACCGGCAGGGCGCGGCAGACAGCACCCGCTTGCTGGCAGCCGAGGCCGCGCTGTGCGCAACACGCATGCGCCATGCCGCCGCCTATTATGATTATCAGGTCGCGCTTTCGAATATGCGGAGAGTGAGTGGGGAATGAGAAAAGGAAACTTATGGAAAGAAAACGTAAATTGCTGTTATTCAAAATAAGCGCTGCGGTTGCGGGTTTGATTCTTCTGATTGTGTTCATGGCCGGTTGTCCGGGCGGGAAAATCAGACCTGACGCTACGGCTGCGGTTACGCGCGGCATTCCGGTGACAGAAACCGATGCCATGTTCACTGTGCGGGTTGAGCCGCGTGCGCAGCAGATTGATGTTGTCGGCACCGTGCAGGCCCGTGAGCGCACGCATCTGAGCGCGCGCATTTCCGCTTATGTGGAAGAAACGCTGGTTTCCGCCGGACAACAGGTCAGCAGAAACCAGCTTTTGTTCCGGCTGGATGATCGTGAACTGCGCGAGCAGCTTGCCGCGGCGGAAGCCGGACTGCGGCAGGCCGAAACAGAGTTTGAACGCACCAGGCGGTTGCGTGAAGCCGATGCCGCCACGGAACAGGCGTTGACCGCGGCGGAAACAGGATTGAACACCGCCCGGGCCGGCACTGAGCAGATTCGCGTAATGCTGACTTATACCGAAATCAAAGCGCCCTATGACGGGATCATTTCCGAACGCACGGTTGAAACCGGCGATCTTGCCAATCCGGGGCAGGTGCTGGCGCGCATCTATGATCCCTCCGCCATGCGCCTTGAGGTGCATGTGCCGGTCAGGTTTGTTGACCGGATTGCCATCGGCGATCAGTTACCGGTTACGCTGGACTGGCCCGCGGCTTCATATACCGGGGTGGTTGCTGAAATGCTGTCGGAAATTGATCCTTTAACCCGGACCCGCCTGGTTAAACTGGCGCTGCCGGAGGAGACCACGGTTTTGCCGGGAACTTTCGGCCGGGCGTGGATCAGCGGAGCAAGTGAAGCCGCCATTCCGGTGCCGCAAACCGCCATTGTCAATGCCGGCCAGCTTGCGCTAGCCTATGTGGTCGAAAACGGCTTTGCCATCCCGCGCCTGATAAAAACCGGGCGCGTTTACCAGGACCGGATTGATGTCCTTGCGGGACTTGCTGACGGCGACGTAATCCTGCTTAACCCTCAGCCATAACCGCAAACCGGAGTTTACGCCATGCAACAAGAGAAACAGTCATTTCTGACGGGGATTGTCGCTTCATTTGTCAGCGGCAATCTGGTTCCAGCGCTGATTTTCATGTCACTGGTGGCCGGACTGATCGCCCTGCTGGCAACTCCGCGTGAGGAGGAGCCGCAAATTGTCGTACCGATGGCCGATATTATTGTCGAGTATCCCGGCGGCAGCCCGGAACAGGTTGAAAAACTGGTTGCATCACGGCTTGAGCGCTATCTCTATCAGATCGACGGGGTCGAATATGTCTATTCGGTATCGCGCCCGGGAATGGCCATCGTAACTGTGCGGTTTTTTGTCGGCGAGAACCGTGAAGAAAGCCTTATAAAGCTGCATAATCAGCTTGCGCGTAATATTGACCGGGTAACGCCGGGAATCACCGGATGGATCGTCAAGCCGGTTGAGATTGATGATGTGCCGATCGTGGCAGTCACATTGTATGGAAAGGAACACTGCGCCTATGAGTTGCGGCGGGTGGCCGAGGAGGTGGCCTCCAAGCTGCAGCATGTGCGCGACAGCGCACTCGTCACCATTCACGGCGGCCGCCGCCGGGTTATCAACATTTATCCCGATCCGGAACGCATGTCCGCCTACCGCTTGTCGTTTGAGGATATTGCCGGCGCGGTGCGGGCTTCGAATGTAACGCTGGAAAGCGGTGCTTTTGACCGGGCCAACACCCGCATCAAGGTGCAGGCCGGACCGCTGCTGCGCGATGCCGCGGAACTTGAGGCATTAACCGTCGGCATGACCGCGGACCGTCCGGTTTACCTGCGCGACATTGCCGCAGTGCTTGACGGTCCCGACGAAATTGAGTCCTACAGCCGTTTTGGACTTGGCCCGGCTGACCCGGACGGGGCGGATGCTGATTCGATCCCGGCAGCAACAGTGGCGGTGGCAAAAAAGAAGGGCAGCAACGCAGTCCAGGTCAGCCGCCGTATTCAGGAGACACTTGCCGGACTTGAGGGCAACATTATTCCCGGTGGGGTGAATTACCGCATCACCCGCGATTACGGTGAAACCGCCAACGAAAAGGTCAATGATCTGGTACAAAGTCTGGCACTGGCGATTCTTACAGTAATTGCACTGCTGGCATTAACCATGAGCTGGCGTGAAGGCATCATCGTGGCCATCGCTGTGCCGGTGGCATATTCATTGACGCTGCTGATGAACATGCTGATGGGCTTTACCATCAATCGGGTGACCCTCTTTGCGCTGATTCTGGCGATGGGCCTGCTGGTGGACGATCCGATCGCCGGAGTGGAAAACATTGAACGCCATCTGCGCTCAGGCAAAGAACCGCGCACCAGGGCGGTGATTAAAGCCATGCAGGAAATCATGGCGCCGATTATTCTTTCTACACTGGCGATTATTGTCGCGTTTACCCCGATGTTTTTTATCAGCGGCATGATGGGACCGTACATGATGCCGATGGCGTTGAATGTGCCGGTAACCGTCGCCATGTCAACCGTTGTGGCGCTGACGATTACCCCATGGCTGGCGAAAACCCTGCTGAAACCCAAAAGCGGCACGGATTGCGATGTTACCGATATTACGCAAACCGGGATATATCACGCCTACTGCACCGTACTGACTAAGTTTGTTGACTCGCGCCGCAACACCTGGCTGCTGCTGGGCGGAATCGGCTTGGCGATGCTGCTGGCGGTGGCATTGGCGCTGACCGGGGCCGTCCCGCTGAAAATGCTGCCGTTTGACAACAAAAACGAGTTCCAGATTCTGGTGGATATGCCCGAAGGCACAACACTGGAAACCACCGATAAAGTTGTGCGCGACCTTGAAACCTACCTGCGCGGTCTGCCGGAGGCGGTCGATTATTCCGCGACGGTCGGCGAGAGTTCACCGATGGATTTTAACGGCATGGTGCGGCATTACTATATGCGACAGGGGGCGCATCTGGCTGATGTGCGGGTAAACCTGGCCCATCGCAAACGCCGTGCCGCCGACAGTCATGCGATTGTGCTGCGCCTGCGCTATGCCGTCGCCGCCATCGCCGCGCGCACCGGGGCTGTCCTCAAGCTGGTCGAGATCCCGCCGGGCCCCCCCGTCCTCGCTACGGTCGTCGCGGAGGTCTACGGGGCGGCGCATCACGACTACGACACCCTCCTGTCGGCCGCGCGCGAGGTCAAGGCGCGTATGGCCGAGGAACCCGGCCTCGTGGATCTCGACAGCACGATCGAGGCGACGCGCCCGCACCTGTTCTTCGAGACCGACCGCGCGAAGGCCGGCCGCAATGGCATCGCGGTCGCCACCGTGGCCGACACCCTGCAGCTCGCGCTGGATGGACGCATGGCCGGGCTCGTGCACGATCCCAACGAGCGCAACGAACTGCCGATCGTGCTGCGCCTGCCGCGCGCCGACCGCTCATCGGCGGCGGCGCTGGCCGCCATCCCCGTGGCCGGACGCGAAGGCAATCGCGTCCAGCTC
>PXDI01000019.1 GCA_003565095.1 PVC group bacterium
ACTGATGGAAAATCCGAGATCTTTCGGTTGCGTTCGAGGGGCAGATTACTGTACTGTTGCTTTAGCAGTAGCGACATGGTGTGGCTACCTGAGTAGTTACGTTTTTTATTTGAATTTTTCCGTCCGCCGACCAAGGTCAGCGGACATAGTTATGGCTGTTCGATTGCTACAAAACTTTTGAGAATTACTCTAGCGCGTGGCGGCGATTACCGCGCCGGCGCGCCGCCCGGCGGCGCTGCCCGGCGCAAGCTTGAGCACCCTTTCAAAATATGGCCGCCGCCGCTCGAATTCCTTGCGCCATGCGGCCAGATCAGCCGTATCACCCTCACTGGGCCGGAAAAAGCGCGGCATAATATACCATGGCTGCTCTTTGCCGGCCGGATCGAGCTGCAGCGCCAGCACCAGCACAACATCGCCCTGCGGCAGTTCAACCACCTGATTATGTTTTACTTCTTTACCGCCGATGAACGCACGGATATCAGGATGTACTGAATCAAAACGGTAACGTCCGGCACTGTCATTGCTCAAGATACAGGCCATGATGCCGATTGTACCGGCCTCCGCCGGCAGCACTTTATACAACCCAAGGCGGTCCCCCATCATTGCCTGCCAGCCGATATGCGGACCGCGACTGAAACGCTCACGCTCCAGCAGACCGAACGGCACATCCTCAGCCCATTCCTGATAATTACCGCCGCCCATGATTTTAAGGCTGACGGTCTGTCCGCCGGCTGACAGTTCTGCCTGCCCCTCTTCACGCCGCACCAGCAGTGCGCCGTCGGTCAGTTTTGCGACCGCCTCACCCAGCGCCGCGGACGGCAGCGGACCGGCCACCGCCCAGTTAACCATTAGTTCCGCCGGATTCGAGGTAGAAGGCCCCCAGCGGCCTTGCTGTGACGCCGTTTCATCCACCTTCATTACCGGCCCGGCTGCCGGCGGCGTGTTGGCAATCTGATATAAAAGTTCGGTTGCCACGGTTTCAGCCTCCCACGCGCGCCCTTCATCCCCGGTGTGGGCAATGCGCATCAGCCCTCTCGCTCCGCGCACATAAATACTGTCGCCATGCAAAGTGAATGCGCCATTGATCCGGTCGATGAAGTTGCAGGAAAGCTGCATTGGCGGATCGCCCATCTCAAGGACCGCCATGGCTGAAGAGTATCTCGTTAAACTCGGCCGGTAGGTTGGCTGGAACCACTGGGCGTTGTCAGCCGCATAAATCCGCCCGCCGGCCAGCGCGGGCGGATTATACCCACGTCCAGGACGACAGAAGAAAATATTGTGCGACGTCCACAGCAAATCGCCGCTTTCGATATCCGTAACATCCAGCAACGGCCTGGAGAAATATAATTTCTCATCATGGAAAAATCCGTAGTTGCCGTCCTGGAATATTCCCGGATGGTTCACCAGCCAGCGGCGGCGCACACCAACGGTATCGCGATCAATCATTAGCAGCTCGAAGATTGACTTGCTGCTGCTATGGGAAATAGTAAACCGGTTGCCGTCGGCCACCGGCGAGCCGTATTTTTCGTGCGCGCCGATATATATGCGCAGGACTTTACCGTCATCCGCCCGGACAAGCGTGCCATTGGCGGTGATGATCACGTCCATTGTTTCGCGACCGTTGCTCAGACGTAAAGCGGCCGGCGTACCGGAAAACATGCCATCCATAAAGGTGGCCGCACGCCATAATTGCTCGCCGGTTTCAGCATTGAATGCTTTCAACACATTCAAGCGTCCGTTTTCCCGTCCGAAAACGATGACCTTCCCGTCGATCAATAACGGTGAAGGAACGTTTGCCGATGCGTCCCCATCTATCAATTCATGATTCACCAGCCATTTGATATCTCCTTCCGTATCCACACAGGCCAGCAAACCGGAACAGAACTTTACATATATATGACGCCCGTCGGTCACCGGAGTAGGATAGGTATAACCGATATCGCGCAACCAGTCCATCCGCGGCTGTCCGGTTGAAGGCGCGTTAGGTGCTTTGGTTACATCAAGCACGTTTCTCCATACCTCGGAACCATCCGCTTTGTTAACACAAAGCATGACATTCGGCTCAGCGAACGTGTAAACCCGTTCCCCGATAATCAACGGCGCCGAATAGCTCATCTCGTCCATCTCCTTGATCCAGCGCACATTGATTTTTTCATGAGGATCCCATGCCATCGGCGGGTCAGCATTTTCATAAACACCGCTGAAATCGTTGCGCCATCCGCGGCTTTCACCGTAAGGCGAACCGGCATCCCGGATCGCCGCGACAACCTGACGGCCACTGCGCGGTCCGCCGCGTACACACACGCGCATCGCAAAATACCCGTCGTCATTGTAGTTGTCATTGCGCACGAAAATCCTGTTTACGCCCTGCTTGAAGTTAACCTTGAAAATGTGCGTGCTTTCCATGTGGCGGCCGGTCTCCATCCGCGGACTGGACCACACAAGCTGTTCATTCACCCACAAGCGACCATGATCGTTTACCGTCATACCAACCCACAATTCCGTGTCTGTCGCACTGTGAATTTCGGTCCAGGCGTAAGTTGAAGAAAACGGTAAATCGACCGCCTCGGGATATTTATCCTTCCACTGGCGGGCTAATGGTACCGTCGTAAAACCTGACCCGGTTTCGATTGCGGCGTTTTCGATCCTGACAAATTCGATTCCTTCAGGCGCGTTACGGCTGGCCATCCGCCGGTCAAACTTGGTGCGCATGAACGGGAGCGGAACAAAATCAGGCATACCGGCAACTTCGTACCCTTTGGCTGGAGAAACTACCGGACCGAACACATTCCAATTGCCAACCAATGCCCAATCCTGCAAGCCGTCACCCCCGGCGTCATCGGGCATCCGGTTGCCTGCATCGTCCTTGGCGGCCGGCAAACGACTATTGCCGAACCATGGGCCGAAATCAAGATCACCACTGTCTTGAGATCCGGAAATAACACTGCTACCGCGAGCAGCAACGCTCTTTTCCGCAATACCGCGCCGGGAAGCCACCGCCGCGATAATTTTCTCCAGCCTCTCACGTATCGCCTTAGCTTTTTCTTCATCGGCACCTGTATCCGCCGCGGCACCACCGGGCACACCCAGCGAGAAATCGTCCATTGAGGCATCCAGCAGTGCATCCATGCTCGGCACGGCGGCGGCACGGCGGCGGCCGGCGCCAGGCGGTGCCCCGGGTTCCGGCAACGGGTCAAACTCAACATCCGGCGCAACCGCAATACGGGATGCATGGGCATATGACAAACCTTTATCCAGTGCCAGATGCAACGCCCGGATATCGTCATACAGTCCCGCCGACTTCCGCTCCAATGCCAAGGCCTCGTTGTAACGCTCTTCCGCCAGTGATGTGATCCCATCGGGTTCTTTTACGGTTTGGGAAAAAACGCGCACTGTTGCGTCTTCGACGCCCCCGTAAAAACGCTCCTGTCGCGGGCCTTGAATTCCTCCCGAACCGTCGGAACGATAAGCGCCGCGGATGTTACCATCATCTATGACTCCTTTCACCCGCAGCTCCGCCACCCGCGGCCGCCTGTCGGATATCGTAATACGCAGAACACCCTCTATACCGGAGTCAGTAATGCTCAATTCACTGACATCTATATAACACGGCATTCGGCTTTCCGCACCCCGTCCGGCCGGATTGGCAACCGGCAAAGCCGTCAAACGGCTGCCGTTACGCATTATCTCAAAAGAAAAATCGCTCCATTGATTGTTGCCGAAACGGTCATTCCACGGCAGCAATCTTTCAAATGTGAGCTTATATGTCCGCGACGACGGGTCGTTTCGCCGCTCCACTCGTACGGCAAGCCCGTCACGCACTGTCTGCATGGCATTAACATGCCCTTTTAGCTCTTTGATAGACTCATCTATACGCGCCTGATTGCCGGAAACCCCTGCAACTGTATACAACAGAATACAACCGATTATTGCTGAATTAATAGAAACACGCCGCTTTTGCTGCATATCATCCCTCCTGACGGCTGTCGCCGCTGTTAGTAAATTATTACAATGCGCTTACCCATAGCATAATTTATACCGTGCGGCGAATATTTTCCGTCAGCAGCAACTTGATATCCGCAACATCATCAGAATAATAGCATTATTCGTTTTTCACCAAAGAGGGAGCACCATGGAAACATCGGCAAAAGCGCGACCGACACTCACCCCGTTCGAACTGGATCGTGGCGACACATTTGTCTTCAGAATTAAGGATGCCGGCGGAGAGTATATGCTGGGTTCATGGCTTCTTTTCCGGCAGATGTATCTTGACCGGCAAATGACCGCTGTGCAGAGCTAATCCTTCTTCACCTGCTGTGCCATTTCCTGCACCAGTTGCGTCGTTACCCCGGTTGGACGGCAGTAATCCAGCACCTTGTCCATTTTGCGCTCGGCAAAGACAACTGCCGCCTGCGGCAGACCGCAGCAGCGGATGTGCTCACGGAATTTAATGCGCAAAGCCCGGTCCAAAGCGTCAACATCTTCGTACGCCTCCGCATCAACCTTTTCCAGTATCTTTGCCATAGAGTGAAATCCGCATTCTTCACCCTTCAGAACGGCAATGTTTTCCAAACAGACATGTTCTGTTTCACTGCCGGCTTTTTCCCGTTCAAGATGCTCGCGCACCATATTTTCAATATGGCGGGATAAATGCTCCATTTCTATCCGTAGAATACTCAAGTATTTCTCGCAGACTAAACCGTTTTTCATAATTTCACTCCTCCTTGTTGTGAAAATTATAGCATAGCCCGTCAAACTGCCCAGCATTTTTCAATTCCCGCCCGGCACGTAACGGTAGCCCACCCCGTGAACTGTAACAATTAATTCCGGAGCAGCCGGTTTCTGTTCAATTTTCTTGCGCAGTTGCGCGATGTGCTGATCAAGCGTGCGGGTTGTTCCATAATAGTTAATGCCCCATACCCGGTTCAACAGTGCATCGCGGCTTAGTACCTCACCCGGACAAGCATAGAAGACATCCAATAATTTTAGTTCGCGTGCAGACAACTCAAACTCTTTACGCCCTCTGATTACAATATAGCGACGGCGGTCAATTTCCGCCTTGCCTAAGCGGTATTTATCAGGCAACGCCTGCCCAGGATCAACTTGGCCGGCAGGCTCCCGGCGCGAGCAACGCCGCAGCACAGCCGCCACCCGCGCCAGCAATTCATGCACGCCAAAAGGTTTTGTTACATAATCATCCGCCCCCAGTTGCAGTCCCACCACCTTATCAATTTCCTCTCCTTTGGCGGTTAACATAATTACCGGGATATCAATGCCGCTGCGCCGTAATTCGCGACAGACATCATAGCCGCTTTTCTCCGGCATCATGATATCCAGCAGAATCAGATCAATGCCGCCAGCTCCGGCCAACAGCAAAGCCTGCCTGCCGTCGGCAGCCTCACTGGCTGAATATCCTTCACTCTCCAGAGCATCTACCAGACCTTGACGAATGTTCTTGTCGTCTTCAACCACCAGAATATGACGTTTACGCATCCACGGCCTCTTTCTTTACCAACATTACAAAAACCGCACCGCCCCCCGGATTAGGGCGATAAACAAGATCCCCGCCAAGCTCCCGCATCAAACGCCGGCCGATACTGAGCCCCAAACCTGATCCGGGTGATCGGGAGGTCAGTGAATCGTCTATACGGTAAAAACTGCCGAATATGCGCTCTTGCAGGCCGGACGGTACACCGGGGCCGCGGTCGGCAACCTCAATGTTCCAGAATGCACCGCTATCTTCAAGCGCCACACTCACTTCACCACCCGCGACAGCATACTTTACAGCGTTATCCAACAGATTCAACAAAGCCTGCTCCAGAGCGTCACGGTCACTGAACACCTCGGCAAACATCGCCGGCATATTAAGCTTTTTCAGTTTAATTCCAGATGCATATAAGCGATCAGAATGCATCGTGGTTATCTGGCTAATAAAATCAGCCAAATCAATTTTTTCTCTGCTATAGGTCTTACGCCCCTGCTCCAGCCGGCTGAAATCCAGCACATTGTTGACCAGGCGGGAAAGGCGCATGCTCTCGTCGGTGATAACCGCCAGATACGTTTCACGCTTACTCTCATTTACTCGTTTTTCACGCAGCATATCGGCATACATGCGGATAGTTGTCAGCGGAGTTTTGAGTTCATGGGAAACATTTGAGACGAAGGTTGTTTTGCGCAGTGCATCGTGATAATCGCGCTGCCCCAGCCATGCCAGCATCCCGCCACCGGCGAGGATGGCGACAAGCAGAATGGCCAGCAGCAAACCGGATAACCATGCAAAAGAAACCGCGGACTGTTCATATGCCGGAACTGCCCCTATCCGCCAGTGCGGCAACAGGCGGCTGACCGGCACAAACACCGCCGGATGCAACCCGTGCCACTGTTCATACCCCGCCGTCTGCATTACTATCTCACCATTATTATCGTACAGGGCAAAATCGGTGACGGCATCTTCTGTAGTTACAAAAAACGGCTGAAATCTGGCATATACAGCCAACAACTCCAACTCAATCCCGCGCATAATGCCGTCAGCGGCGGAGCGCACCCATCCGAGCAGATGCGCATCGCGCTCCCAGAACCACGGCAACCAACCGCTGGATACTGCCACTTGCAATTTTCCGACTGTTTCCTGACGCACACTGCGGCGGGTTACTTCACGCCGGGCGCGTTGAATCGCATAGACCGACGATGCAGCCGCCATGCTTTCCCCGTCCGGCTGCGCGACAGGCCATACGCGCCTTCCACTGAACAAAGCATCATAACGCATAACAAAGGCTTCCTCTTCTGCATTCGCCCAGCGCAAGTCCGGCAGCAACACCCCATCGACGGGATGCCATATAAATACCTGTCGAACGAAAGGATGGCTGTCGCGCCAGCGTCGCATTACATCTGGAGCTTCCAAAGGGATCTGTACCAGATCATCCATGGCACCAGAGGTTATGTCGTGCAGCAGCAGGTCGAGATGACCGGCCAGCGTACCGGCCTGTTCCTCAAGAGCCGCCTCCGCCATCCGGCGGAGGCGGCCATGTTCGTGTTTCAGCCAACGGGTGGCCATTGCGCCAATAAACAATGCCGGAACAACCAACAGCATGATGTACATTATGACATACTTTTTTTTCATCCGGCTGTTCGGCTCCTTGTTTTCAGCGGGTGGATTGCTGCCGCATAATCTGATAGCTCTCCGCCCGGAAACTTTTACGACTGCGGTTATCCATTCCACGCTCGCTGATCACATCCGCCTGCGCATCAATTTCCTGTGCGCGGCGCCGCATCTCTTCATCATCAAACTGATCGCCCACACGGAGATACTCCTGTGCAGCATCGCGCAACCGCGCGGCCGCTTCGCCCGGACGGCCTTCATCGTTCAGCCGGATGGCATCCTCCTGCGTCAGGGCCATAACATTAACCATATATTCGATCTTAACCGCCCTGTTAACGGAAGACTCAACTGCGGCAGTCTGCTCACTGAAAGTTACCGCGACACGCTCTTCTCCGGTTGACACCTGTTTCTGCGTGGCAATATCTTCATAGACAGCACGGGCGCGGCCCAGTTCAATTGAAGCATCCGCCGGCTGTGAAGGAACTTTCACCTCGACCAAAGCATAACGGCTTTGTCCGCCCTGCAAATGATGCATCGGCACCTCTATCCGGTTATCGGAAATCCGGCCGTCGCGACCGATAATCCTGACAGGCAGAATTCCTTCGGGCAGCGTTAATTCAATCACGACTTTACGCGCAACAACCTGCTGCGCCTCTCCGAGTTCCGCGGTCAGAATGCGCGGCAGATCCTTGCTGTGTTCAACAAAGTATACATTCCCGCCCGCTTGATCTGCCAGTCTGGCCATCAGGTCTTCATTGTAATCCATCCCTACACCAACCGTCGAAACCTGAATGTTTTCCTTTTGCAACGACGCACCGAGCCGCGCCAGATCAGCAGGCTGGCTCGGCCCAACGTTGGCTATACCATCGGATAAAAGGATCATGCGATGCACATAATTACCATCCTGATGCTTGCGCAGTTCAGCCGCCCCCTGACTTACCCCCCCGAACAATGCGGTCATCCCGCGCGGAGTGATTTTGCGAACCTGCTCCTCCATCCATTCGATGTTGCGGGGATGCTGGGCCGGTATTACCGTTTCAATCTGGCTGTCGTATGTAACCAGCGAGACGACGTCACCGGGCTGCAGCCGCCGAATGGCTTCGATCGCTGCTTCGCGTGCATACTCGATCTTTGATCCGCCCATTGACCCGGAACGGTCAAGCACAATGCAAAGATTCACCGGGGTGCGTTCGGACTCCGGGGGAGCGTCGGGCGCTTCAAGAGTGATTTTCAGCACTGCGCTTGACCGGGTTCCGGCCGGCAGCACTGAACGGTCCACCTCTACCTTGCATTTCACTTCACGTGCCGCCGCCGGCATTGCCATTCCTGCCGCAATCACAACCGCCACCAATAAGACTGCTTCTACCGCTTTCATTTTCCGCCTCCGTGTTGTTTGTTTCATTTCCGTCTCTGAACGGGAGCGGGCCCGACTCCCGTTCATTTATACGGAAACATTAAACAACACCTGCCGGATTATGTGTCATACCATAGTAAAATGCATGTAAAATGTATGTAAAAAGCCCTCTGTCCTTTTTGCAAACAGTTGAATCGACAGGCTGTATTTCCCTCGCATATCTCAGCGGACAGCCAGCACAATGCTTGCGGCATTTACATGAAAGCCGCCACCGGCCGCTTCATTACAACGCAATACAATGCTGTTGGTTTCCTGCAGTAGCGACAAATCGATTGCCTGGCGGTTGATCCATGACATACTGGGCCCGCGTTCAACCGCAGTGCCGTTGACTTCCAGCACAGCATCCCCCGCCGACCAGCCGTATACCAATTGCAGGTAAGCGGCATCCGCATTGGCCAGTGATTCACCGGGAATTTTTATTTCAAGCTCCAGACTGTCACCCGGATTCAGCCAACTGATAATCTGGTCACTGACAAACTGCTGATGCTCAATACCGTCAGGTTCATTCAGTTCACCGCTTAGATCGAACACCAGACTGACCGCACTTTTTCCGCCAACCGTAACCGTCCCGGCCCAATCTGCGCCGGATTCAATCTCCAGCCCGGCTTCCTGCATGGCAAGCGCCCCGTTCTCCACACCAACACTTACCAACCGCCCCGCACTCAAGACCAGGCCGCGCGGCGGCGTTATTGCAACCGGATAATTCCGCATTTCTTCACTGTCATTAAAGATAACCGCATTCAACTGCCCGTCATTATTCAGTGCTGACACAACCCATAAATCCGCGTCAGGACTGACGGTCTCCAGCAGCCTGCCGCGCAAATCGCGCAGCAGCCGGAAGGCAAACTCATCCCCGCCGCCGCTCCACGAAAGCGCATCATGGGCAGCACGTGCAACCGCCTTGTCAGGCATCAGATCAATCAGGTGCAGAATATCGCGCAGAGTATAGGTCATGCCGCCGCGCGCTTTGGTCAGCGGGTCGCCCTCCGCACGCGTGCGCGGATTCCCCGGCTGCTCAGGATCAAGCATTCCGCCGGCTTCAGTGTTGTAGAACTTGAGCGCTTTACCGTATTTACCCTTTGCGTAGGCATAAACGGTTTCGTACGCCCCGGCGACCATGCGTGTATCACCGCCATAGTGATGCTCACTGATACCGTCAATCCATTCGATAGCATCATCAATCATCGGCTTATAGAGCATCCGCCAGGCATCCCAGTTATTGGACTGGATATGAAAATCCCAGCCGGCGACAATCTGCACAGCCGGATTGACGCGTTTTAGTTCCTTTGCAAAAACATTCAGCATCTTGCGGTAGAAAAGGCTGTTCTGCTCACCCGCCCAGTAATGCTTCTGGGTGGGATCGTGCCCCCACCACATCTCTTCATTGCGATAACGCCGGCCGCGGAATTCAAACTCTTCTCCCGCCGGGCGGCGATGACCGACATTCGAATGCGCAAGATATGAATTCATTGTCATATTGCCCGACTGCGCCTCCACCGTGCGCACCTGCCGCGACCACACCAGATGCTCCAATGGTTCAGATTGCCCGCGGATACGCATCGGCGCGCCTTCCGCCGCTTCGGAAATATCATAATGGCGCGGATCGTAATTAACCCCGGGGCGGGTGCCCCAGTTCAGATACGGTTCATTCCAGAATTCGACATGATGCTCAATCCCGGTATGCAGCGCGTTGGATCCATAGGTGCGCGCCAGCTCCAGCAACTGCGCCTGCCAGCCGCCGGGATTAGATAACATCAGTGCCGGTTGATAGCGGTCCCAAAAGCATTCAACCACCATATTGATCCCTGCCGGAACGCGGCGATGCTGTCCGGGAACAATCGGATTGCCGCGCGGGCTGTGATCAATCAGCCGTACGGAATCAATCCCCCACTCGCGAATCCGTTCTTCATTCAACGGGGTGGCATGTACGCCGAAAAGACCGGCGGGCACCTCTGTCACGCCATTAACCGCCAGCAAACGACCGGTAACACGTATCGCGTCGGCAGGTTTACGTTCAACCGATTCCGCATTGCCAAAGATTGCGCAAACTGTGGTCATAAGAGCACACTGTAACAATATTACTTTCATACATCCATCCTTTATCCCAGCAGCTTTGCCAGCGGGTTAGCATCTTTTTTGTCGCCGGAAGTTTTATCCTCCGGAATCTTTTCAAAAGCATCACAGCAATCCGTAGCTTCCACCTCCCGCTCGAACATTGCACAGCGCTGGGTAAAGGGGTTCACGACGAAATGCCGGCAGTGCCGGCAGTTACGCAAGTCGTCTTCAGCCGAGAAGACCGCGGGCGTAACCGGACGATCATTATCGGTGAAGATTACCGGCCGCGGTGCACTTGCGGCAAAGACAAGCTCTGACTCATCATCAAACTGATGTCCACAAGCCGCACAAAAAAGCTGCTCACCGGTCTTCTTGAAGCCTTCGTAGACCGGTTCGCGCCGTAACAGCGTTTCGTCTTTACACTTTGGACAATGTATTTCAATACCCATGACGACTCCTAAGCGTCTTGCAGCACCGCCCGGATCCGACGCACACCGGCGCTGCTGGATTCCTCTTTCTTGATTTTAAAACGGCCAAGCTTTCCGGTTTTCTCCACATGCGGACCGCCGCATACCTCCAGCGAGAAATCCCCCATGCTGTAAACCTTGACCTGTTCGCCGTATTTTCCGGAGAAAAGGGCGGTAGCACCTGCGGTCTGCGCCTCTTCCAGTGTCATCGCCTTATAGCTGACCGGCAGATCACGCTCGATTTGTTCGTTAACCAGCGCTTCAACCGCCGCAATCTGCTCCGGGGTCATTTTATCCGGATGCGAAAAATCAAAACGCAGGCGCTCCGGGGTTATATTTGACCCTTTTTGCTGAACATGCTCACCCAACACCTGTTGGAGCGCCTTGTGCAGCAGATGCGTTGCGGTATGCAAGCGCGTAGTCATTTCGGAATGATCAGCCATACCGCCCTTAAATGCTTTTTCGGCACTTTGCTTGGATACCGAGCGGTGTTTTTCGAAGGCTTTATCAAAACCATCACGGTCAATTTCCAGGCCCTGCTCACGGCAGATTTCCTCGGTAAACTCCAACGGGAAGCCACAGGTGTCGTACAAACGGAATGCCACGCGCCCGGAAACAACCGTTTGCCCGTGCTTCTTCATATTCTCAAGTACCTTGTTCAGCTCAGCCATCCCGCGTGTAAGCGTTTTTTCAAAGCGCTCTTCCTCTGCCGCCAGTTCCGTACAAATATGAGCATGCCGTCGTTCAAGCTCCGGATAGGCTTTGCGATACGACTCAATAACGGTCTCGGCAAGCTGCCTGCTGAAACCGGCCGGCAATTCAAGTTGCTTTGCAAAACGCACCGCGCGACGGATCAGCCGGCGCAACACATACCCCTGCCCCAGATTGCCCGGCAGCACACCCTGTTCATCTCCTATAATAAACACCGCACTGCGCAGATGATCAGCTATCACGCGAAAAGCCTGACCGGAAACCGCATCCGCCTGCGCATCACGTCCCGACATTTGCGCTATGCGCTGCATTAACGGCGCAAACAATTCAGTTTCAAAGACTGACGCCTTGCCCTGCAACATAGCGATCGTACGTTCAACGCCCATTCCGGTATCAACATTGTGGCGGCCGAGTTTTACATACCCCCCGTCCGCCTGCTTGTCGTACTGCATGAAGACATCATTCCAGATCTCAAAATATTTTCCGCAACGGCACCCCGGGCGGCAATCCGCACCGCAGGCATCCTTGCCGGTATCAATAAACATCTCCGTATCCGGACCGCACGGTCCGGTCTGCCCGGCCGGGCCCCACCAGTTATCCTCCATCGGCAGGGCATAAATGCGCGCGGACGGAATCCCCAGCCCTTCCCAGATCCGCACCGACTCATCATCGCGCGGCACATTCTCATTGCCTGCAAATACCGTTACCGAGAGCAGCTCAGGTGCAAACCCCAGATACTCCTTTGATGTAAGAAACTCAAAAGACCACTCTATCGCCTCTTCTTTGAAATAATCGCCCAGCGACCAGTTCCCCAACATCTCAAAAAAAGTTAAATGTGAAACATCCCCGACCTCATCAATGTCGCCGGTGCGAATGCACTTCTGGCAGTTGGTCAAACGGCTGCCGCCCGGATGCGCTTCACCCAGCAGATACGGCACCAGCGGGTGCATCCCGGCAGTCGTAAACAACACCGTCGGATCGTTCTGCGGAATCAGCGAACTGCCGGAAATCGCCGTATGCCCCTTGCTGGCAAAAAAATCGATATATTTCTGCTTCAAATCATCTGCTGTCATCTTAATCCCTTATCATGCCGTTGTACTCATTTCAGAACAGCTACAACATATTGTAGCAGACAATGTTTTTCAAGGCGCTTATTTTCGCCAGTCCGGAAAACATCATTAACGGAAGCATATGTAAAGCAGAGCCTTCCGGCACTAAACGTTAATTTTTGCACAAATAAGACACCACATCATATTGTGGTTTTGGGAGTGAATGTAAAAAAAAACACAATATTTTGTTATTTCTCGGTTGACTTACGTAACCGACTTGTTAGATTCTCTCTATTGTTTTCAAGAGGAGTAATCAGAGGGTGTTATGAGTGATCGCAGCCTGACAGCGTTGAGTGAGTCTTTTCTGATTTTTTAATAAACAACACAACTATTCAATAAACTAAAGGGGATAAAAATGCCGACAAACACCGCCGCCGACAAGGGGTCCGCACTTCATCATGACTTTGACGGTTTTCGCAAAAGAACCGATTTGGTGGTTCCGTTTCGCCTCGATAAAATCGAGATGGCCATTCAACGCGCGGTTGATGCCGTGGCACGCGATAATGATTTGCCGGCATCTACGGACATCGCCAGAAAGATTGCGGCACAGGTGGCTGACCACTTGAATAATAAACGCAGTGAATACTATGTCAGCCCTAATCCTGAAGGCAAACGCATCCCCAAGATAGAAGACGTACAGGATCTGGTGGAAATTCTGCTGGCCGAAGCCGGGGAAACAATGGTGGTGGCCACTTACAAGCGCTACCGTAAACGCCGTGAACTGGCACGTAATCGCATTCGTGTGCGCGGCGACGCCGAAGCCCGCGAAGTTGATGTTACCGATGCCAGCCTGCTGCTGGTTGAATCCACATCAGACAACCTCACCCTGCCGTGGGACCGCCGCAGAATTGTCAAACAGATCATCGAAAAGACCGAACTCTCCGCGGAAGTCGCCATCAGTGTGGCCAAATCCGTTGAGAACACCATTATTTCAAGCGAACTGAAGACGATCAACACCACCCTGATCCGTGAGCTGGTGAACAATGAACTCGTGGAACGCGGCTACCGCAAGCAACTGCGCGACCTTTCGCTCTATGGTGTGCCGCGTGACCTTGTCGAACAGCTTATGTTCACAAAATCCAGCGAGAACAGCAATATCGTCAACAACAATCCGGAAGCCGTGAATCTCGGGCTCTCCGAACTGGTGCTCAAACAATGGGCGCTTGATACTATTTTTTCCGCACCCATCAAACGCGCCCATGATACCGGCGCCATCCATCTGCACGACTTGGGATATCCGCACCGCGTCTACTGCTCGTCGCACTCGATTGAATACGTCAAGAAGTACGGCTTGCAGGGGTTGATAAACCTCAACACCGAATCGAAGCCGGCACGCTCAGCTTCAGTGCTTACCGGACATCTCAACACCTTCCTGGCTTCAATGCAGGCCAACTATGCCGGAGCGCTTGGTATCGCTTATATCAATATCCTGTATGCCCCCTATCTTGAGAATGCTTCATGGGAAGATCTCAAACAGATTGCCCAGGAGCTCATTTTCAACGGATCGCAGAACGCTTTCTCGCGCGGTGGCCAGACCCTCTTTCTCGACTTCAACATCCACACCAGCGTGCCGTCTTATATGAAAAGCGTACCGGCCATCGGCCCGGGCGGCAGATACATGCTGCGCCTCGAAGATGGGCGCAAGGTTCCTCTGGAAGAAGTCCTGCGTGAAGAGCGCGACCATGCCGGCAACCGCATGATGGATCTTTTCTATACCGATGAAAGCGGCGAACAGCACCTTGTCCTGCGCGAGATTGCCGACGAACGCGAAGGTTTTATCTACGACGCCGCAGTCCAAGCCGCCAACGCAAGCCGTGGTTGGACCATTGTGACCTATGGTGATTACACCCGCGAAAGCCAGCAGTTCTGCAAAGCGTTGCTGGAAGTATGGGGTGACGGTGACCGCTACGGGCGCGTTTTTGAATTCCCGAAGTGCGACTTCCACATCAGTGATGAAACCTTCGAGGATCAGGAACAGTATGATATTTATATGGACGCCTGCGCACTGGCCAGCCGCAACGGCTCGACATACTTCATTTTCGACCGCGATGAAGTGACGCTTTCGGCCTGCTGCCGGTTAAGGACGACCATTCAGGACAACCGGATGCTCAAGCACCCGGAAAGCATGCGCTTCTGCGGTTTCCAGAATGTCACCATCAATATTCCGCAGGCCGCCTATCGTGCGGCACGGCACGGCGGAGACATTCTGAACAACTTCTTTGATGAACTTGATAAAACTATGGATATCGCGGTCGAGGCACATCTGCAAAAGAAAGCCAAGACTGCCGAACTGATCTCCGGCCCCGGCCATCCGCTCTGGCAGATCGGCCGTGAAGCCTGTGACGGCAAACCGTATGTCGACCTGGAAACCTGCACTTACATCCTTGGACTTATCGGCGTAAATGATGCAGTCAACTTCCTGATCGGCCAGGAACTGCATGACAGCAATGAGGCCATGAAGCTCGGGCTGAAAATTGTTGCACACATGTTCATTCGCACGCGCAAGCTTTCTAAAAAGCACGGATTGAAATTCACGCTTGAAGAATCACCCGCGGAAAGCGCGGCACGCCGGCTGGCAAAAACCGACTTGATATATTTCCATCACGAAGCCAAGGATGTGTTCAAGGGTGAAACGGAAGATGTCTGCTATTATACAAATTCCGTGCATCTGGCGGCAGACGCACCGGTAACGCTGGTTGAACGCATTCGCCAGCAGGCACGCTTCCACAGTCTGATTGAATCCGGTGCCATTACCCACGCCTTTGTCGGCGAAGAACAACCCTCCCCTGAATCAATCGCCAAGCTGATGAAGGATGTGTTCTTCCGCACACAATCGGCGCAGGTAACCATCTCGCCGGAATTCACATACTGCAATGAATGTCAACACACGATGCGCGGACTGGTTGAGAAATGCCCGGCCTGCCATTCCGACAACGTGGTCGGAGAAACCAGAGTAGTCGGTTATTTCAGCAAGATTCAGAATTGGAACAAATCTAAACGCTACGGGGAGCTGATTGCGCGGCATCGCGGCAACTATCGGGTTGAAACCGCCGAAAGCGACCTAACGGCCGCCGCAATGGTAACTGCGACAGCCAAAGCCTAATGATATATCAAAGGAGTCAAGTCATGAGTTCATTTCGTGCTGTGGTTTTCGGAAAAGCCGGTTGTGAAAAATGCGCCGTATTAAATCAGCGCCTTGACAAACTGCTTGCCGGGGATGAATGGAAAGATTTCGAAAAACATTATTGCAGTGTTGATACAGAGGAGGGACTGGTTGCCTTTGCCGAAGCCGAATGCATCAATCCTCAGCGCATCCCGGCCATGCTGGTGATGCACCGCTCATCCGAGAGCGCACCGTTTGTACCGGTGGCAAATCCCGCAGCCGATGAACGCGATGAAACATGTAAAAAGTCTGCATTGTATCAGTACGTGGGACTGCAGACTGATTATACAGCCCAGGGCAAAGGCATTATTTCACCGCGCATGATTGAACATACCCTGAATAAAGCACGGACAGCAGTGAATTGAGCAGGGCCTCCGCAATATCCCCGGTCTATGGATACGTCAGTAATCCGTCTATGATTGACTTTCCCGGACGGCTGGCAGTCTTTTTCTTTACCAGCGGCTGTAATTTCCGCTGCGGATTCTGCCACAATGCATCCCTGCTCGGCAAAGCGCTGCCGGGACTTTCATGGGAACGCTTGGCTGAGGCCTGCGATAAATATCGTGAGCAATGGGTGGATGGAGCCGTGATCAGCGGTGGAGAACCGACCCTGCATCAGGATTTACCGGACTTGATCGATTTTTTTCGTGACCGTGGAATGAAAGTCAAGCTGGACACGAACGGGTCCAACCCCGCCATGCTGAAGACCTGCTTGCCAAAGCTCGATTATGTGGCAATGGACATAAAAACCGCTCCATCGAAATATGCTGAGCTGACCGGTTATAGCGATATTGACCGGATTCGCGCTTCAGTTGAACTGATTATGCAACTGGCACAGAACGGAGAATTCCGCACCACAATTATCGAGCAGCTCCACACAACCGCTGACATGCAGGAGATCGCAGCACTGATTGATGGAGCACAGCGTTATGTACTGCAGCCCTTTGTTCCACAGGACAATCTTCCGGATCCCGCATTAAGAAAACATCCGCGAACCTCGCCGCAATGTATGCGCGCCATGGCGGATTGCGTCAGGGCCTGCGTGCAGAACCTTATTGTGCGCGGCGCATAATCTCACCAATTGCACGGATGTGGTCTGGCCCGGTTCCGCAGCAACCGCCGATTACAACAGCACCGGCATTCAGCAAACCGTCAACCAGTTCAGCCATCTGTTGAGCTGTTTCCTTAAAAACCGTCTCCCCATTCTCCAGTACCGGCATCCCCGCATTGGGCATTGCCAGCAAAGGAAAATCCGGAACGGCGGCATTCATCTCACGCAGGACATTAATCATATCAGCCGCGCCGGTACCGCAATTAGCCCCGGCCACCGTGGCCCCTGCTTCAGAGATTTTGCGTACAAACACCTCTGGAGTAATTCCCATCATCGTCGCGTAGCCGCCGGAAACCTGCCGGTCGAAGGTCATACTGGCGATAACCGGCAGTCCTGTTGCCAGCGCAGCCCGCAAGGCCGCCTGCGCCTCTTCAAGGGCGGTCATTGTCTCAATTATCAACACATCCGCCCCGCCTTCGGCCAGCGCCGCCGCCTGCGCAGCAAATGCAGCCTCAACCTCAGCTTCCGTTGCATCCCCCAAAGGCTCAATAAACTCGCCGGTCGGCCCCATACTGCCCAGAACATACTGCGTATCGCCAGCCACCGCACGTGCCAAAGAAGCTGCCGCACGGTTCAGCTCTTTGACTTTATCGCCCAGCCCGAAATGCGCCAGTTTGTAATGTGTTCCGCCAAATGAATTGGTTTCAACCAGAGCGCTGCCGGCGGCACGATATTCACGGTGGATTGCGCCGATAATATCCGGATGCTCAATATTCCATAATTCCGGGCAGCTTCCGGCGGGCAAACCGCGCGCCTGCAGCATAGTCCCCATCGCTCCGTCACAAACCAGCCGCCCGCCTCCGGCAATTCTCTCCGCAAAACTTTGCATATTACTTTTCTCCTTTTACCAGCTTTTCCTCGCTGCTTCCGTCTTGTTTCAAAATCTTTAAGTAGCGCTTAATAACATCGCGTTTTAGGGCATTAACTGCCGCAGCATTTTCCCCGTCAACACTAATCTGACCGCCGGCCATCGTATTGTGTCCGCCCCCGCTTCCCCGGCGCCCGACAATCCGCGCGATGACTTTTCCGGCATCCTGCTGCAGATCACTCGTACGAATGCTCAACAGCATCCTTGTCTCAAAAATGCCGAAACACAATGCCCAGTCACTTTCTTCGTTTCTCAGCAGCAGATCAGCGACTTCGCCGATCATGTCAGGATTATCAATTTCCCCAAGGTCGGTAATAACGCAATGCCCGAACAGCCGCGCATTGGCCAGCCCGCGCGCCAGCAGGGAAAAATACGGCCGCGGCAGACGTTCAACTTCGATCCGGCTGAGCTTCCGTTTATTGGCCATAACATAAAGTTCAAAAAATGCCGAAATATCGGCGGCCGTTGTCTCGCGACCCAAGTCACTGGTATCTGAACGGATCCCGTATGTCAAGGCGGTCGCCAACGGTGTCGATGGTTTTATTCCTGCGGCTTTCATATATTCAAACAGCATGGTAGAGGTGGCTCCGTAACGCCGACGGATATCATGAAACTGCGCACGGCGGGTGGCGCGATGAATCGGATGGTGATCTATAACGATATGCGGAAGATAGCCGGCCGCCAGCGAATTGTTTCCGGTCGCCGGCTGGGTATCAACCATGGCAATCAGGTCATAACGGGCCAGATCTAGCTTGTTGAGATTAATTATATTCAAATCGAGATAACGGACCAAAGCACGGTTTTCCGCACGCGAAACAATTCCGCCGCTTGCCAACGATGACTGAATTCCACTACGCAGAGCGATTTCCCGCAATGCCGCAGCAGAGGCGATCGCGTCAGGATCGGGAAAATCCTGCATCACAATCAGCAATGATTTCTTTTCGGCAAATACCGCCTGTAAACGCTTTAAACGCGACAAGGCATTTACCGGCTGGCTGGAATCTTTTTTCATGAGACGGACCGCCTGAGGATTATCGCAGCTTGCTGGAAAGGGACAGAATTCGTGAAATTTTGCTTTCGAGGGTCTCCATTGAAACCGGCTTTACTATATATTCAACAGCATAGCCATAAAGCGCTTCGCTCATGCACTCATCATCAGCCCGCCCCGTCAACATAACAACCGGAATCTCGCTGGTACTCGGACTTTCTTTAATGTGACGCAAAACCTCTAAACCGTTCATCTCGGGCATAACCACGTCCAAAAGGATCAGGTCCGGCTTGAAACGCTTAACCTGCTTCAATCCCTCCCGGCCGTCAAATGCCGAACGCACTTTATAGCTGTTCATTGTAAGATATTTCTCAATTGTCTTACAAATCCGCTCATCGTCATCAATGATAAGAATCTTTGACACCATTATTCCTACGTTTATCTCATTAAATTACACGACTAACTTAACAGTTACTATATATCCCCGCCGATCAAACAGCAAGCTTCTATTTAGCTTCAAGCATAGCTTTGTTGCGTGGCAGATAAAACAGATACAGAGCAAAATCCACCAGCACCATACTCATATTAAAAGCATACAACCACACCAGAACATCATTAGCATACAACACTTTATGAACGATACCAAAAAGATATCCGCCGGCCACAATCAGCATAAAGACCGGACTCTTGCCGATCACTACGCCGGTGCGCAGGCTGCGGGCAATCGATACCGGCCAGCTCACACCAAAGCATATCAACATCGCCGCTTCAAACACACTCATATTTATCTCCAGAAAAGCCTCCCGTTCTGTCAAAAACAGCCCCCAGCGTTGCACTTAAGCAACACTCTTTCAAATACTCATAACAAATTGGCTATTCTCCCCCATTGTCCAGTTGTTAGGAGCTAGGCATTAGGCGTTAGGAGTTTTTCCAGATACTCATGCATCTTGCCCTAATTCCTAGCGCCTGACACCTAATCCCTGACGCCTACCGTCTGTCTTCGCTGCTCACCCGGCATACTTCGCTTACAACTTTTGACATCACCAGCCTCCCGCATGGCGCATCCGGAGAGGCTCGAACTCCCAACCCTCTGGTCCGAAGCCAGATGCTCTGTCCAATTGAGCTACGGATGCAGCAGAACGACTTCTCTTATAATATCCGCCACACGCGCTTGTCCAGCGTCTTTATTATTTCTTTTTATAGTTGAAATCGCCGGAATAAACAGCTAATAATCAGAACGTAGTATTTATTACGGGAGACAGACAGTATGAAGATTCCTTTGAACATGGGCAATAACGCGACACAATCATCCCGGCAGGCACAAGCCAAACATGTTGAACGTGACGTGCTGGCGGCAAAAGGCGGCGACTGGAACGCAAAAAACAATCTTGTCCGAACGTTCATGCCGCTTTTACAGACACGGGCGCAGAAGCGTTCAAATGATACGGCCGAAGTCAACACACTGATTGAAAGAGGGAAAGAAGGCCTTTTCAAGGCGTGTAGAAAATACAACGCCAAGAAAGTCGGCGCGGCCCACTTTCAAACCTTTGCACTGGACTTCATTGAAAAGGCGATGGACAGAAAGCCCGGGCTTCTTACCCGCCTGTTCGGCAGCCGATAGTCCTCAATGAGTCCGGCACGAGCACGCCAGTCAGCCCCGCACACTATTCTCCCTGCGGATATCTCAAACATAATTGAGCTAAACGCCCAAACCGGCAGCCGGTCTGACTGGCGGAGATTGTTTCATAGAAACGCCCCGCTCGATATTGATATAGGATGCGGCAAAGGCCGTTTTCTGTTGGCACGGGCGGCGCTCCACCCGGAACGTCTGATTTTGGGCATTGAGCGCCAGATGGTCCGGTTACGCCAGATCGACCGCAGGCTGCATCTTGCACAGCGTGACAACGCGCGGCTGTTGCACGGCGAAGCAGCCGGGCTGCTGGACCAATGTGCCGAAAGCTCCGTGGATAATCTGTTTGTTTTCTTCCCTGATCCATGGCCGAAACGCCGCCACCATAAAAGACGCTTAATGGGAGAGGCTTTTGCTCTGACTGCCGCACGGGTACTGTCTGCGAAGGGCCAATTGCATTTTGCAACAGATCATAAAGATTATTTTGATGAAGCATTACCGGTATTTGATACCCACCGGCTTTTCCGCCGGGTTGAGCCGTTTGTACCGACAGAAGAGGAACAAACCGACTTCGAGTTGATCTTTGCCGGCAAGGGTTGCACGATCAATCGCGCTTCGTGGCAGATTGTCTGAGACGCAGGAAGTCACCGGCCAGAAACAGCGACCCGCACACCAGCACAACACCATTATTCTGACCGGCCCATTCCACGGCCGAAGCAAGAGCATCAACCAACGGGCCGGCACCAACCGGAAGCCCAGTCATTCCAACACGCGCCGCAAGCGCTCCGGCATTTATCGCACGTGCGTTGTCCGCGGCGGTCGCATGTACAAACCCGGTCATATGCTTAAGCTGATCAAGATAGCCTTCCACATCCTTGTCTGCGGACATTCCGAGCACAAGCGCAAGCGGCCGGCCTGGATAAGCCCGACCCAGCGTGGCAGCCAGACCGGCAGCCGCTTCAGGATTATGCCCGCCGTCAAGCCATAGTGGCGGCGGACCGGCCGCCAGCATCTGGCAACGCGCCGGCAGCTCCACCCCGGCAAGCGCTGTACACCATTTATCCGGCTCCGCCGCGAGCAGTCCTCGCTGCGCAAGAACCTCCAATCCCATCACAACCGTTTGCAGATTGTTTAACTGATGCAGACCAGCCAAGGGAGACCGGCAAGTCAAACGGTAACCGGCATACTCAATATTGATTAAAGGCAGAATGCTTTGCTCATCTCCATCAACCACATTGACCTTAACCATAGCGGGCGCGTGGTAATGCCGGGCAGTGCGCTCCGCGGCCGTCATGCGGATAACCGCCAATGCCGACGCCGGCATTCCCCCGGTTACAACCGGAATCCCCTTTTTTATAATACCGGCTTTCTCAAATGCAATCTGTTCAATCCGGTTGCCAAGATAGGCCTGGTGATCCAATGCTATTGAAGTTATTACACTGATCTCCGGAACAACAGTATTGGTTGAGTCCAGCCGGCCGCCCATCCCGGTCTCAACAACCGCCCATTCAACTCCGGTGCGGCGGAACCATTCAAAAGCCATGGCGGTTGTAACTTCAAAAAACGTTGCACGGTAACCCAGTTGCCGCTCAGCAGTCATTATGGCTGAATCAAGCTCGCGCGCCAGCAGGGCCAACTGCTCATTACTGATCTGTTGACCGTCAATTTTGATACGTTCATTAAAATCAATCAGGTGCGGCGAAGTATATAAACCGGTCCGGCGGCCTGAGGCTGAAAGCACCGCAGCCAGCATTGCACATACCGAACCCTTGCCATTGGTGCCGGCAACGTGAATGATGCGGAATGCAGATTGCGGATTTCCCAGCGCCGCCAGCAGCGCGCTGGTCATCTCAAGCCCCGGCTTGATCCCGAAAGACTGCCGGGCGTAAAGCCGCTCAAGCCACTGCTGCAAAGATTGGTCTAAAGCCTTCACAGACTGTCCCGGACGACCTTCCGCCGTTAACTGGCAATTCTCAAGAAATCGGCAGACTCAGTCCTGCCGTGCTCATCGACCATACGCTTGGTAATCTTGATCTCACCGTTTGATGCATAACGCTTAACATCAAACATCAAATCCAGCATTATCTTTTCAAGGATAGCCCGTAAACCGCGCGCACCGCTTTTGCGCTTCAACGCCAGACGCGCCAGCTCTTTCAATGCCGAATCGGCAAACGTCAGTTTAATCCCCTCCATTTGCATCAGCTTCTGGTATTGTTTTACCATGCAGTTTTTCGGTTCCACCAGAATACGCACCAGATCATCCGCGCTGAGATCGGATAAGGATGTAATAACCGGAAGACGGCCCACAAACTCAGGAATAAGCCCGTAATGCACCAGGTCCTCCGGCTCGACATCCAGTGTCGTGCCCGATGGAGTATTAACCACTCCAAACCCGACTGCCTTACTGCCCATGCGACGGCGGCAGATCGAGTCAAGCCCGACAAACGCCCCGCCGCAAATAAACAGAATATGAGCTGTATTGATTTGCAGATAATCCTGCTGCGGATGCTTGCGCCCCCCGCCGGGAGGAACCCGCGCAACCGTCCCTTCCAGAATCTTCAATAGCGCCTGCTGCACACCTTCACCGGAAACATCGCGGGTGATCGAAACATTTTCGGTTTTTCTGCCGATCTTGTCTATCTCATCAATGTAGATAATTCCCATACCGGCACGCGCCAGATCGCCCTCGGCATTTTGAATCAGATATAACAGGATGTTCTCAACATCCTCACCGACGTAACCGGCTTCTGTCAGCGTGGTGGCATCCGCTATGGCAAACGGCACATCCAGCATGCGCGCCAGCGTCCGCGCCAGTAAAGTCTTGCCGCAACCGGTCGGGCCGATCAACATTACGTTGCTTTTCTCGATTTCCACTTCCGCCAACGGATCGTCCGGCCCGAAGTGTTCAGACTGCTTCAGGCGCTTGTAATGATTGTGCACCGCCACCGAAAGCACTTTCTTGGCATGGGTGTGCCCGATAACATAGTTGTCCAGAAACTGCTTGATAGATGCCGGAGGCGGAATAACCAGGTCCGGTAAAGGTTTTTTTAATTCCGGAGTTTCCTCCTCGCCCTTGACCATGGTTTCGCATATCTGAACGCACTCTTCACATATCGCTGCCTCATTGCCGGCAATTAAACGCCGCGAAGCAGTCTGGACCTTCCCGCAAAATGAACAGCGGGCACTCGGTGGCTGACGACGATTCATATGGATCCTCAGGCTTTCTTCTTTTTCTTGTCAACTGCATCCGCACCGCCGACCACCGCATCAACCAAACCATATTTGCAGGCATCCTCAGCCGACATGAAGAAATCACGGTCGGTCTCTTTGGCCACATTCTCAATAGAGCGTCCGGTGTGCTCGGCAAGGATGGCATTTACCCGGTCACGCAGACGCAGAATTTCCTGCGCCTGAATACTGATATCAGAAGCCTGCCCCTGCACTCCGCCCCACGGTTGGTGAATCATAATGCGCGCATTCGGCAGCGAGAAGCGCTTGCCGGCCGCACCGGCGGCCAGTAATACCGCACCCATACTGGCTGCCTGACCAACACAATAGGTGGCAACATCACATTTCACCAGTTGCATCGTATCATATATGGCCAGTCCGGCGGTTACCGATCCACCCGGCGAATTAACATAAACACTGATATCCTTCTCGGCATCCTCAGCCTGTAAAAACAGCAACTGGGCGATAATCAGATTGCTTATATCATCATTAATGGCCGTACCAATGAAAATAATCCGGTCTTTGAGCAGGCGTGAATAGATATCATAGGCCCGCTCGCCGCGCCCCGACTGCTCCACCACCATCGGAATCAATTGAGCTTGTTCAGTCATGACTGTCTCCCGTTCATTTAATCTTTGCATTCTCCATAACAAAATCGAGCGCCTTGCGGTTCAACAGATCGGTCAGCAAGGTTTCCATCCGGTTGTTGCTTTCAAGCTGCTTGCGCAGTTCAGCAGGCTCTACCCGCTGCCGTGCAGCAAGTGCACCGATCGCATCCTCAACCTCCTTATCACCGACCTCAAGTTTCTCCTCTTCGGCAATCCGGTTCAGGATATACATCAAACGGACCCTTTCACGGGCCGAAACGTCGGCCTGTTTCCACAGCTCATCACGTTTTTCCACGAGCTGTTCACGCGTCTGGCCGTTTGTCGACATCTGATGCAGCATTCCGCGCAGAACATTCTGGGTCTCTTCCTGGACAATGCTCTCGGGTATGTCAAAATCGGCCTTTTCCAGTAACTGACCGGTAATAACGTCCTCACGGCGACGCGTCTCCGCATCTTTACGCATCTGCTCCATATCGCGCCGGATATGGTCGCGCAAGCCGGCAATAGATTCCGCCGCCATGCCCTTGGCAAACTCGTCATTCAGTTCGGGCAAGTGCCTTTCACGCAGACCCTTAAGTGTCACTTTGTACTGCGCACTTTTCCCGGCAACCTCCTTGATGTGGTAATCTTCAGGAAAAGCAACCGTCACTTCACGCTGCGCGCCGGCCTCCATGCCCTCAAGCGCGGCATTAAAGCCCGGCAGAAACTCGGGCTCACCCAGCAGCACCCAGAAATCCTTTGCAGCCCCCAGCCCACGACAGCCCGGCACCATTTCCGCCAAAGGCTTGTCATCCAATACCGCATCATAATCAAGCTGCACCATGTCGGTCAGCCGCGCCGCACGACCGGCAACATCCTCATAGCGCGCCGCTCTCTCACGTAAATGCTCGAGGATTTCATCAACATCTTTATCGGTAACTTCAACCGGTTCAGCCTTTACCGTCAGCTTACGGTACTTCGGCAGCTTGAATTCCGGAGCAACATCAAGCAGCACCTTGAAAGACAGCCCGCTATTCTTATCAAAGACAACGTCCTGCACATCCAGTACCGCAACCGGCCGCAATTTTTCCTTCTCCAGGGCCTCATGATAATATTTAGGAACAAGCCGGTCGCGGGCATCATCGGCAATATGTTTGGCATAATGCCGTTCAACCACGGCCCGCGGTGCCTTGCCACGCCGGAAACCCGGCACAGCGGCAGTCTGCGCATAGAGTGCCAGCACCCGGTCGTAATCAGGCACAACATCATCACGCGGCACCTCAATACTCATTATCTTGCGGCAAACACCGGAATCCTCAAACTTAACCTTCATCTAATTCTCCTGAATTACTCTGCATTAAATAGCTGAAATCTATACAAATGTATGATTGGAGTAAAGCATACTCGTTGACAAAACACTTCTGCCAGGCATTTCCGGCCGGACAACCGCGTCAGATCTACTCCTTCAGCGACATCAAAAACTCGGCATTTGTGCCGATGTTTTTGAGCTTTTTGACAATCATTTCCATCGCCTCAACCGGAGGCACACCATTAATCGCACGACGCAGGATCCATACGCGGCTGAGCTCATCCGGATGCATCAACAGCTCCTCTTTACGTGTGCCGGATTTGTCAATGTTAATTGAAGGAAAGACGCGCTTATCGCTGAGCGCGCGGTCCAGACACAACTCCATATTGCCGGTGCCTTTGAATTCCTCAAAAATGACATCATCCATACGGCTGCCGGTTTCCACCAGCGCGGTCGCGATAATAGTAAGACTGCCGCCGTCTTCAATATTACGGGCAGCACCGAAGAACCGTTTTGGCTTGTGCAGGGCATTTGCATCCACACCGCCGGAAAGAATCTTTCCGCTATGCGGCTGCACAGTATTGTAGGCCCGGGCCAGCCGCGTAATACTGTCCAGCAGGATAATCACATCGCGTCCACATTCCACCATGCGCTTAGACATCTCGATCACCAGCTCCGCCACCTGTACATGCCGTTCGGGGCCTTCATCAAAGGTTGAACTGAGCACATTCCCCTTGGTGTTACGCTGCATATCGGTAACTTCCTCGGGCCGTTCATCTATCAGCAGAATGATCAGGTAGGCATCCGGATGGTTGGCTGAGATACTGTTTGCAATCTCCTGCAACAGCACCGTTTTGCCGGTGCGCGGGGCTGCCACAATCAAACCGCGCTGCCCCAGACCGATCGGTGTAAACACGTCCATAATGCGCATGCTGATGGCCTTGGGATCACGTTCCAGATGAATCCGTTTATCAGGAAACAGCGGTGTCAGGTTCTCAAACGGAACCCGGTGACGTGACTTATCCGGCTCATTATAATTAACACGCTCCACCCGCAATAGAGCAAAGAACCGCTCTTTTTCCTTCGGCTCGCGGATTTGACCTTCGATAAAATCGCCCGTTCTCAGAGCAAAACGGCGGATTTGCGAAGGTGACACATAAATATCTTCCGGGCAGGGCAAATAATTGCTGTATGGTGAGCGCAGAAAACCGAACCCGTCCGGCAGAATTTCCAGCACACCTTTGCTGTGAACAACCCCGCCGCGCCGTGCATGCGCTTTGAGAATTTCAAAGATCAAATCATGTGAGCGCATCGCCCCCAGTTCAACCAGCCCGTATGATTCGGCCATTGCCTGCAATTCAGGCACCTTCATCGCCTGCAGATCAAAAAGGCTTATCGGCTCCGGCGGAGGCGGCTTCGGGGTATTATTATCCTGACCGGCATTCGCGTTATCCTGCTGAGTCCCTTCAGCGTCAGGCTGCGCGCCCTTCTCGTGGTTGGATCCATTGCCGTTGTTCTGCCCATTGGCGTCATTACCCGCCACAGAACGGTTTCTGTCAGGACTCTTCCTGCCTGAGCGCCCTGGTTGCCGGCGGCGTGTATTACCCTGTGTTCTTGTCGCCATACGAATTTTCCTTCTTTACTATCTTTACAAACCAGTGCAGCGTCTGCCGCCGCAATCCTTCAAGTGAACCATTGTTTATCAATACTACATCAGCCCAACGCATCTTCTCCGTCAAAGCTATCTGCGCCTCCAGCATCCTGTCCGCCATCGCATCCGTCACACCGCGGACCTTCAGACGTTCTAACTGCACATCACGCGCCGCTGCAACACATATAACCGCATCCCACCCCCCGCTCCTGCCGCACTCATAAAGCAGAGGGAGCTCAACGGCGGCAAAGCCGGTTTCCCGCCAACGACAAATCGTCTCAAGCCATGCATCCAGCATACGGAAAACCGGGGGATGAACGATTCCGTTCAATTGCTCCAGAGACTCGCGGTCCCTAAACACCCGTTCCGCCAAACGGCGGCGATCAATCAAACCGGCGTCATCAACAATCCCGGCACCAAACACCTCTTTAACCTGTTCGTAAGCAGCTCCTCCCGGCTCAAGCAGACTGCGTGCCGCCATATCGGCATCCCAAACCGCACAGCCGTGCGCGGCCAGCAGGCGCGCCACCTCACTCTTGCCGCATGCAATTCCGCCGGTAATGGCTATACTGAACATTCGTTGATCCCAAAGACAAGAGGTTACGATTTTGGTTTTCAGGAAATTAGATACCGGATGTTCAAAAATAAGACTAGCTACTCATTGAATTGTCGATATATCGCTTTATTCGGCGGAAACGTCAAGTTTTTTTTTAGAATAATTCAGGTTCTTCCAATGCACGCTGCATATCTTTAAACTCCCACTCCCTGAAAAACGGCAGCAACCTGGCCGGATCAGGGCGACTTACCGCTAAATCATCCCAGTTTGTTGAAAGCTCAAGATCGCTTTTCAAAGTAACCATAGCCCGGTTTCGCTCCAGCAGGTCGCGCGCCGCGGCAAGCTTATCCCGTAATCTTACAGGCAAAGCATCCAATGCTGCGTAAATGCGCTCAATGCTGCCATATTCACTCAACAGTTTAGTGGCGGTCTTGGAGCCGATTCCATCCACTCCCCTGATATTGTCGGCAGAATCGCCGATTAGCGCCAGCCAGTCGGTAATCTGATGCGGCAGCACACCGGTACGGAGCTGCACCTCCTGCGGTCCGGTCTCCTCGGCTTTTCCGGCAACACTGACGACCTTGCAGTAATCATCAACAATCTGCAGCATATCTTTGTCACCGCTGGCAATCAGACAGCGTTCAAAAACACCGCGACCCTGATGAGCCAGAGCGGCCATAACATCATCCGCCTCCTCGCCGTCAAGCGTGACAGCCACCAGATTCCGCCGCGCAAGAAAATCATTCACCGCCGGAAACTGCCCGCGTAAAGCATCTGGCATGGGTGGACGCTGGGCCTTATAGTCAGGACACAGCGCCAAGCGTCTTTCCGGTATGCCCCCATCCCACACTACCGCACAGTGCGTGGGTTGCCAGTTTCGCAGCGACTGGTCAAGCAGACGGATAAAACCGAACAAGGCATTGACTGGCGTACCGTCCGCACGATTCAGGTTTTTTACGGCAAAAAACGAGCGGTACATGACCGCCATGCCGTCAATGAGCAGCAGTGTTTCCATAATGAATGATTGTCAAAAAAACCCTTAACGTCAGGCTGGATAAAAATCACAGCAAAAACAGAACGCCCTTAGGCAATGAATACGGACAGATGAACCGCACAGCATTTGTTGTTATTCAGCCGTGGTTACCAACAGCTCATCCTGCCGTTGCGGCTGTAAAGGTCTTCCCGCCGGATCAACGAGCCTGGCGGTCACAAAAATCAGCAGATTACGCTTCTCACTATGTTCATACTTGCTGCGGAAGAGCCGGCCCATCAGCGGGATGTCGCCAAAGAACGGGACCTTGTCATCAACCGCTGTCCGTATTTCGTTAATCATCCCGCCCATAACGACCGTGGCATTATTATAAATGGAGATACTGGTAGACACTGTACGGGTGTGAAAGAACGGCTGCTCCATTGTCAATTGCTGCTGACTGCCGTCAGGTGCGGTATAAACTGAACCATAATTACGCCAGATCGGCTCTGAGACCACTTCAGGACTCATCGTCAGATTTATCAACCCCTCGGCGCTCACCTCCGGCAACACTTGCAAGATAACCCCGACTTCACGCGTCTGAAACCCGCTGGGCTCAACCACACCGCCAACCACCACTGCGTTACCATTTGCATCAGTTCCGGTAATCGGGGTAACATTGAAGTCTGTCGGATAGATGTATTCAGTGACAACCTTAATCGTCGCCTCTGCTCCTGATTGGGTGGTCACCTTCGGAGCCGACAGCAAATCCGTATTTCCCTGCCGCTCAAGCATGTGCAGCACCATTTGCAGTTCAGGGTTGGTCAATACACTCGCCACTGTCAAAATATTATCCTCCACTCCGGCACCCGACAAACCGATACCACCATGCAGATAGCGGTTGCCCTTTGTCAGATTGCTTGCCCCGATCTCAATGCGCTGGCGGGCGGCCGGCGCCAGATGCTCCTGCCCCTTGCGCTGCAGAAGCTGCCAGTTGTCGGTCAAACGCCACTCGAAGCCCAGCGAATCCAGATCGGTCTGATTGACTTCTACAAACCGTGCCTCAATCTCAATCTGATTCGGCACCACATTCAATACATTCAGAATTTTCTCAAATACCGTAAGATTCTCGGAGGTATTGGCGACCACCAGTTTGCCGATCGCCGGCAGATATCTAATCGATGTCCCCGCCGGCCAGCTTACACCCATTTCAGCAAAGAATTCCTTAAGTTCACCAACCTGCCCGACACCCGGACCGGCATCCATGGGAATGAAACCGCCGGCACGCTGCATTTGCGGCTGTCCGGCACCAATCTCGCGGATACGCTCAATCACCGTCGGCAACACATCATACATCCGGTGAATGACTGCACCCATTGGCGCATCTTCAGGAACAATCATCACTACGGTACCTTCAATACGATGTTTCAGACGGGCCACCTGCGTCACAATCTTCAGTGCTTCATACAGACTGATCTGACGGGCTGTAAAAGTGATCAGCGGCACATCCGCACCGGGAGCAGCATCCGGTTGCGCAAAGGCGTCGGCAAACGGATCGGCGGGAGTGGCGCGCGCCGGCTGTGCATGGCGCGGACGGCCTGCCGCAAGATTCAGAATAATGTTAACACCGCGCGGCTCACCCTCCCGCGCCTGCCGGTCAAACTCAACACTGGCATCCTGCAGAAAAGCAATCACATCCTGAATATTCGCCTGACGGAAATCGATCTCAGGAATTATGATTGATTCCATCTTCTGCAAAACAAGCATTCTTTCACTGACTTCCACGGTTTGATCGCGCACTGTGCCGCGGCCAAACCCGCGCAACAGTTCCTCGGCGGTCTCACTGATGGCATAATCGCGCGGATTCCATGCATTACGCAGTTCAGCCATCATTGTGGTACGGGTGGTTTCAAACTCCTTGGATGCCAGATCCAGCTTGCGCTGCGACACCCTGTGGAGCATCCGCATCGCCTCAACATTGTATGGATCCTGCCGCAGCACATACTCAAAAAGGGCTTTAGCCTCTGCCAGCTCTCCGGTCAGGAAATACTGACGGCCCATCCGCATGCGTTCGGCTAATAGCTGTTCCTTATCCTGAAGTTCTTTTTCCTCCCAACGCGCCGGAACACGGACCTTAGGCGGTGGCGGGGGTGTTTTGCGGTCCTCCTCAATCTGCCCGAGCAATTCGCCGGCGCGCTGGTGAAAGTTCATGGCGGCATTACGTGCCGCCTGTTCTGCGGCTTCAAGATCGCCCTGCCGGTGCAGCAGCAGCCCCCAGCGATAATATGACTCAGCCAGACCAAGGCGCGCCTGCATACGGCGCTGCTCATTACCGGGAATGTCACCAGCCTGGACAAAGCCGGTCAATGCCTGTTCATAAAGGCGTACCGCATCCTGATAGAGTCCCTCTGCCAAATAGACTGCGGCGCGCTCAAGTGTTTCCTCGGCATGCCGCTGTAACGCCTGGCGCCGTAATGCTTCAGTTTCACCGAACAGGACCGCGCGCGGATCAGCCGGCGGTTCCGGGCGCCGTTCAACAACCGGTTGAACAACCCTCGGCCGCTCTTCAACAACACGCGGCGCATCAACCGGACGGGCCACCAGCGTATCCAACGGGTCTTGTTCAACAGCCACCGGCGCAGGCGGCTGCTCAACCACAGGGGCAACCGGTTCAGCCACCGGCTCATCATCAAAGAAACCAAGCAGCTCATCAAAGTCATCCACCGGCGGGGCTTCCGGAACGCCTTCATCAACCTCTTCGGCGATTGCCTCCTGCAGCAACAGGTCAAGCTCATCAACTTCCTCGGCTACAGGCGCCGGTTCCACAGCAGCCGGTTCATCGGCCAGCAATGCATCAAAATCAAAGTCATCCGCAGGAGCGGCTTCAACTACCGGCTCCGGTTCCTCAACCGCAGGTTCGTCGGCAAAAAGCGCATCAAAATCGAATTCATCGTCAGCG
>PXDI01000205.1 GCA_003565095.1 PVC group bacterium
CTTTTGCGCAATATCCCGGCGGAAATGCGCATCTGCGAAACTTATCATTTCCACTGCGCGGTAGGTATTTTCGACCGCCGCCGGTAAATCCTGTCCGGTATTGGTTACCCCCAGCACCCGTCCGCCTGCCGTCAGAACTTTCCCGTCCAGCGCTTTGGTCCCGGCATGGAAAACTGTCGCACCGGTGGTTTCTTCGGCTTTACCAATTCCGCTGATCTGATCGCCCTTGCGGTAATCGCCGGGATAACCGCCCGCCGCCATCACCACGCACACGCATGCCTCAGCTTTCCATCTCAGCATATCTGTGGTGAGACCGCCCTTTGCACAGGCGAGCAGCGCCGGCAGCAGGTCGCCGTCAATGCGCGGCAGTACCGCCTGGGTTTCAGGATCACCGAAACGGCAGTTGAATTCGAGCACTTTAGGCCCGTCGGCGGTCATCATCAGTCCGGCATACAGCACCCCGCGGTAGGTAATTCCGCGGCGGCGCAGTTCATTCAGTGTCTTAACGTAAATATCTTCACGGATAACCTGCCACAGATCATCGGTTACAACCGGTGCCGGGGAATAGGCGCCCATGCCGCCGGTATTCGGTCCGCTGTCATTCTCGCCCACCCGCTTATGATCCTGGGAGGAAGCCAGCATTAAAATGTTCTCACCGTCGATCAGAGCAAGAATCGAGGCCTCCTCGCCGGAAAGGTGTTCTTCGATAATGATACGTGCTCCGGCCTCACCGAAACGCTGCTCATCCATGATGTCGTGAATGGCATCTTCGGCCTGCCGGCGGGTTTCGCAGATATAAACGCCTTTGCCGGCGGCGAGTCCTTCCGCCTTGATAACCAGCGGCAGCGGATGGGTTGCGAGTGCGGCACGCGCGGCTTGTGCGTCGGTAAAAGCTGCGTATGCGGCGGTGGGGACCCCGGCGGACTGCATGACCTCCTTGGCAAAAACTTTGCTACCCTCCAGCTCGGCGGCCGCGCGGCACGGACCGAACACGGCCAGTCCCAGCGCTTCAAGCCGGTCGGTCAGCCCGGCGCACAGCGGAGCTTCCGGACCGATTACGGTCAGCTCCGGGCGGATTTCCTGTGCCCATGCTACCAGTCCATCGATATCTTCGGCACCGATATTCAGATTTGTTGCAATTGCGGCCGTGCCGGCATTGCCGGGTGCACAGTAAACCCGTGGCGCGGTGCTGTCACCGGCCAGCTTCCATACCAGAGCGTGCTCACGCCCCCCGCCTCCTACTACCAGTATGTTCATATTCATGCAGGGAGAATAATCGCTGTATCCGCCGCGTCAATTCTTTTGATACAAAAGTCCGCGCTTGCCATCGTACGGTCTGTATTCTAGTATGTCGTTCAATGGAAGAAACGGCCTGCCGCGGACAAAACGTTCCGCCGGGTTTTGGGTGAATTTTTTAGACGGGAGATAGCGGACGCGGCGTATTCCGCGCTTTATATTATGGTCAATAAAGACAACAAATCCGGACTGGCCGGTTGCTGTTCCGGAAGTCCGCACGAATTTCAGATCCCTGTAATGGGTACGGGGTTTTCGCTCGATTCGCCTTTGCGTGTCGGACCCTATGGTATTAATTCGGTGGTCTCGCTGGTGGATGATGTGCTGATTGAGCAGGTTCCCGCGGTTCTGGCCAAACGCGAGGGCGAACCGTTTACATCGGTGCCGCCGTCGGATATTGATGCCCGGGCGTTGCGTATAACGGCTTATCTGGACTTTCTGGAGCGGATGGTGGCTAAACGCCAGGAAGCGATGCGTCAGCAGCCGTTTGATGGTAAAAGCGAGTTATGCCGTTATTTCCGTCTGTTGCCGGAAGGTTCTTTGCGCCGCCGTTATGAAACCATGCTGAAAGAGACCGATACGGCCAAGCGTGCCGGGCTTGAAGAAGAACTGCGTGCCGCGCTGGTTCCGGGCCGGGTGGACGTCAACATTATGGCCAAGGTCGATGCACCGCATTTCGGCCAGGGAGCAATGCTGCCGGATGAATACCGCGATGCAATGTCCGCCGCGCGCGGTTTTGCCAACAGCATCTGCCGCTCATCAATCGTACTTTCAGCCGGCATGAACAAGCGTCTGTATGCGTATCTGGCGGAATTGCCGGGTTTTCTGCCGGAAGCCGACGGCACCCCGCCGCGCAAACAAATCATACTCAAAGTCAGTGACTACCGTTCCGCACAGTTACAGGGGCGTTTATTGGCGCGGCACGGACTGTGGGTATCGGAATACCGCATCGAATCCGGCCTGAATTGCGGCGGACACGCATTTCCTTCAAAAGGATCCCTGATGGGCCCGATTCTGGAAGAGTTTGCCACGCAGCGCCGGGAGCTGCGCGGCGGCCTTGGTAAAATCTACGCAAAGTCAATGGAGGAACGCGATTTGCCGGTTCCGGCGGAAATTCCCGAACAGTGGATGACGGTGCAGGGCGGCGTTGGCACGCACGCCGAGCACGTGTTTCTGCGGGAGCGTTTCGGTGTTGACGCGGTTGGCTGGGCAACGCTCTTTCTGTTCTGTCCCGAAGCGGTTAATATCGACGATGAACATTTGAAGCTGCTGTGTGAAGCCGGACCGGATGATATTTTGTTGAGCAAGAGCTCACCGCTGAACATCCGCTTCTGGTGGCTTAAAAATTCCGGCAGTGACCGTGCACGCATACAGCGGATTGGCGACGGCTGCCCCGGCAGCGACTGTCCGAAGGGCTATGTTGCCAATAATGAAGAATTTACCAAGCGCGGGATTTGCAGTGCTTCGCGTTTTTATCAGGAGCGCAAGCTGGCGGCGTTGGAAAAATCGGGATTGAGCGGAAAGGCGCTGGAAGCCGCCCGCGAGGATGTGCTGGTTAAGGCCTGCATCTGTCATGAGCTGGGCGGCAGTGTTATGCGGGTGCACGGGATTGATGCTACCGCGGCTCCCGCGGTTTGCTGCGGTCCGGGTGCGGCGGATTTCTCGCGGCCGGCTAAGCTCGAGGAAGTTATCGATCATATTTACGGCCGTACGGATCTGATGACCAATCCGCAGCGTCCGCACATGTTCATCCGTGAGATAGATCTGTACCTGACCCTGCTGTTTGACGCCGAGCGTGATTTTGAGATTACTCCGGCCGACGCCGTTACCACGCGCTACTGGCAGGATTACAAAAGCGGCCTGTACGAAGGCTTAAGCTGGTATCGTAAACTGGTTGATGAGCTGCCCGCGGAACAACGCGACGCTTTTATATCAGGACTCGATGACGCCGCGGCGCGTCTGGCCCAGTCCAGAATCTGAATCAATATCCGACAAGCCTTGTTTTTAAGAGGAGGCCATAAATGTTTCGTAAAATATTAATCGCCAACCGCGGTGAAATTGCCGTGAGGATTATCCGGGCCTGCCGGGAAATGGGGATAAAAACCGTAGCGGTCTATTCTGAGGCCGATAAGAACAGTTTACATGTACAGTTGGCCGATGAAGCCCGCTGTATCGGTCCGGCACCCAGCACAGAGTCGTATCTTTCAACCGCCGCATTGTTGACGGCCGCGCGCAAAACGCGCGCGCAGGCGATTCATCCGGGATACGGCTTTCTCTCGGAGAATGCTGATTTTGCCGAAGCCTGCCGTAATGCCAAACTGGTATTTATTGGACCGAGTCCACAGGCGATCCGCGATATGGGCAACAAAGCGGTTGCGCGTAAGACCATGCATGCGGCCGGTGTGCCGATTCCGCCAGGCACAATTGAGCCGGTCAGTTCAAAAAAATCTGCTCTGATCGCGGCCAAAAAGGTCGGGTTTCCGGTGTTACTCAAGCCGTCCGCCGGCGGCGGCGGCAAGGGTATGCGGATTGTCAAGGCGCAGAAAGAGCTGTCCGCTGCGCTGGACGCCTCGCAGACCGAAGCCCAGGCGGCCTTCGGTTGTGCGGATGTTTACATTGAAAAAGTGATCACCAATGCCCGGCATATAGAAATGCAGGTGCTGGCGGATAATCATGGCAACGTGATTCATCTCGGGGAGCGTGAATGTTCGGTGCAGCGCCGTCATCAGAAATTGGTGGAAGAGGCTCCGTCACCGGCAATTACGAAAACCATGCGCAAAAAGATGGGCGATGTGGCAGTGGCGGCCGCCAGGGCGATAAACTATTCCGGCGCGGGCACGGTTGAGTTCATGCTGGACAAAAACGGCAAATTCTACTTTATCGAAATGAACACCCGCATCCAGGTTGAGCATCCGGTAACGGAATGCATTACCGGTGTTGATTTGGTAAAAGCGCAGATCCGGGTTGCAAGTGGCGAACCGCTTGGAATCGAGCAAAAGGACGTGGTGTTTAATGGTCATGCGATTGAGTGCCGGTTGAACGCGGAGGATCCTGATAACGACTTTATGGCATCGCCGGGAGTCATCCGCGGATTGCGCCTGCCCGGCGGACCGGGGGTGCGGCTGGATACACATATTTTCGAGGGCTACGAGGTGCCGCATTATTATGACTCATTGCTGGCAAAGTTGATTGTGCAGGCGCCAACGCGCGATGAGGCGATTGCGCGGATGCGCCGCGCACTGGATGAATTTACTATTGAAAGTTTACAAACCACCGCTCCGTTTCTACAAAAAGTGATGCAGGCCAAAGCCTTCAGAAGCGGCCGCTACGACACCGGCCTGATCGAGCATATGAAGCACTCGGAGGTAACCGAGAAACTGCTCGACTGGGCGCACAAACTGACCGAGAAGCTGCGGCACTTCGACCGCCGATAAGAAGTTTGAATACGATATACAATCGGTTATGTTTTGGCGGTAGGTGGTAGCATGAATGTAATCAAAGAAATAGAAAAGTTGGTGGAGAATGACCTCGCAGACAAATAGTCCGGCAACAATGAAAGTGAGTTGGACGTGGGAGGAGTGGCAGGCCGGTCGTGATGCGCGCCGGGCCGTTGCGCTGAAAACCGGCCCGCGCGTTTGCCGCCGGAAGGCGGGTTCCTCCGATAAACGTCTGCGCAAATGTTTTGACGGCAAACGCGGACCGGACTTCTAACCTGATCTATTCATCAACTTTCTGAAATAATCCATAAGCTGTTTGCTTTTATTGTTTTACCACGGATTTATATCATTCTTATCAGAGGCTCTTGCAAAACCTCTCGGGGACGACACGGAGGCCGTCCCTCCAGTTTCACAAACAGCCGCTAATGGGGGATTTGGAGGGTCGGGCTCCGTCCCGACCGCTTCAACGGGCGGTTTTGTAAGAGCCTCATCATTTATCCGTGTAATCATCCGTGGTTGAATCCCTTTCTCATGCATAATTCGCTCTAAGACCTCTTTTAAAGTAGTATGCTTGCAGGCACGCTGCGGATGTGTCAGCCTATCTCGTATTATTATTTTGAACAATTGTAATACGACACAAGACGGGAAAGGATGGAAATTATGCAGGCAGTCAGAAAGCCAGCGCTAACAATCGCAGCAGCAATATGGTTTTCAATGTTTTCAAGTGCCGATACCGATATCCACGAATGCGGTCCACTGGTTGTTACAGCAACCGGCAGTGAACGGATAATTGAAACCGTTCCTGCCCGCATTAATATATTGGATGCTGATTCCATCAGGTCATTGCCGGTGATGCATGTGGATGAGTTGCTGGCGGGAATGGCCGGTGTTAATATTCAGCGTCCTTCCGGCATTTACAGTTTGCGTCCGGTGGTGACATTGCGCGGTCTTGGCGGCGACGAGCAGGGGCGGACGCTGGTTCTGCTGGACGGGGTGCCCATTAACAAGGCGGATACAGGCGGGGTGAACTGGAGCCGGATCGGTCTTGAAAACATTGAACGGATTGAAATTGCGCGAGGTCCCGGTTCGTCGCTGTACGGGAATCAGGCGATGGGCGGAGTGATTAATATCATTTCCCGTCGTCCGGCAGCTCCACTGGAAGGGGAGGTGCGCCTCGGCTATGGCTCGCATAACACTCTGGATGCACGCTATCTGGTTGCCGGTGCGCAAACACCGGATGCCGGCTGGTATTGGCAATTGAGCGGCCGTTATCTTGACAGTGAAGGCTATGATGCCACTCCCGCGGAGCAGCGTACCGATTACACCGTTGACCGTTTTGCCGAACAGCTTGCGCTTAGTGCAAAAGCCGGCTATCGCATTGCTGAAGTCGCGCTGCTGGAATTCGTCTATGACTACTATGACAACCTCTACGGAGAAGGCGAGAAGATCCAGGCAAATCGTGGTGCGGTACGTGAATACGATACGGATTTCTACCGGATGCTGTATCGCGGTCCGCTGGGGCAATGGGAAACGACCGTTGACGCGTTTTACCAAAAGGAAGCGTACGGGCGGGTCGTTGAAAGAATGCGCGGCGCGAATTATGAACGCTTTGATGTTGAATCAGACCGTGAGGATTTTGGATCAACACTGGCAATTAATCGGCGGTTTGAAGGCGGAAGGTATTTGCGGGTTGGTTCGGAGCTGCGTGAAGGACGCGTATCTGCCGCGGATGTATATAAGACCTCTCCCACCCGTGTAGAAAATGCCGGTAAAATGCGTTTTTATGCACTGTATCTGCAAGCAGAAACCGCCCTCGAGGCGCAGCAGAAATGGTCATTGCTGGCGGCATTACGCTATGATTATGCGGAATTCTTTGACGGGGAGTATTTTGCCAATGATCCGACGTGGGAAGTGTATAACGGCTCTCTCGATGACAACAGTTGGGATCATTTCAGCCCCAGGGGCGGATTGAACTTTCTGCCGGTCGAAAATCTACGCGCCTACATTGCCTATGGACGCGGCTTTCGCGCTTCGATTCTTGACGATCTTTGCCGTTCCGGCTGGATGTGGGTAGGACCCAAAATAGCTAATCCCGAGCTGAAGCCGGAAAAACTCGACAATCTGGATATCGGGCTGGATTGGACGTCGCTGGATCGGCGTTGGAAAATTGCGCCGACCGTGTTTTATTCGCGCGGGCGTGATTTTCTTTATTATGTCGATTCTGGCGAGAAACTGTGGGGTACACGCACCATTTGGCGCAGGGAGAATGTTGGCGAAGTTACAGTGGCCGGACTCGAACTTGAGGCAGCCTGCCGCATCAACGATGCCTGGCAGGTTTTTTCGGCTTATACCTACAATCATACGGAAATCCGGCAATTTAATGAGCGCCCTGAGCTTGAAAGGAATCAGCTTACCTATACGCCGCCGAATCGTGCAACACTGGGTATAAAATACAACCTTCCGGTCTGGGGTTTCAGTATCCAGGGCATCTACAAGGATCGCCAGTTTGCCGATGATGCCAATACTGAACGCATCGATTCATATCTGACCGCCGATGCCGCCGTCTGGTTCCGTCACCATCGCACAGCTTCTGAAATCCGATTGACCGGACAGAATCTGCTGAATGAAGAATATCTGGAAAATGCAACAACAAAGGGGCCCGGCGCGACCGTCAAACTCGAGCTGGCTTATGCGTTTTGAGTTTAACCATGCAATCTTACAGGAAAGACACAGGGGTTGATAAAGCATCATCTTTCTCCACTGTTCAGATAGTTTTCCTTGCATCGATTGTTGCGCTTGATTTTGCCTTCGGGATGGTGGTTAAAAACGTTTTGTCACCGACCGGATTGCTGAATCTGGTACGACTTGACATGGTATTCCCGGTGGTGTTGATGATGCTAACCAGGCTGCTTATAGACCGGCGCGGGACGCTGCTTATTTACCAGCTCGCATGGGGTATGCTGGCGGTGCTGGCCATGCCCGCCGCTTACGGTTTGCCGGGGTTTCTCAAATTGATGCCCGCATTCTTTCAGGGTCTCGCATATGAAACCGCATTTTGCGGCTTGCGCCGGATGCCACGCTTGCGGGTTTTTGCGGCTGCGCTGGCCGGAGGATTGGTAAGTCGCGCGGTGATTATGCTTTTGCGGCTTGCACTTGGATTGCCGTGGTCGCGCGCGATCGTGCTGCTATGGGGTTTGCAGGCATTAAACGCGGCGCTGATCAACTTACTGGGTGCCGCGCTGGCGCTGTATCTGTGGCCGCGCATCGCGGCAACCCATCTGGCTATGCGGATTGGAGCCGCGCATGATTGAGCTGAAAAATCTTTCGTTTACAGCCGGTGATACCGGAATGCAGTTGCTGTACAATATCTCGCTGTGCATCAAACGCGGTGAGCGTGTCGCTCTGAGTGGCACCTCCGGTGCCGGAAAAACAACCCTGGGATACCATCTTTGCGGCTTGCATCGGTGCGCGCTGGTGGGAGAAACCGATGGCCGGCTGATGCTTGACGGACGCGATTGCACAACGAGCGATTTTCCGGGGTTTGCCGGAATCGTTATGCAGAATCCGGAGAACCAGCTATTCTGTGAGAATGCGCGGGAGGAGCTGCTGGAAGTGCTGGCGCTACGCGGAATAACCGGAGAGGCAGCACGGGATGCAGCACGGCAGGCGCTGGATGAGTTTGCTTTGTTGCCATATGCGGAAAAGCCCTTGCAAGAACTTTCGCTCGGGATGAAACAGCGGGTTTCGGTTGCGGCAATCCTGGCACTGTCTCCGCCCGTAATATTGCTTGATGAGCCGACCAATTTTCTTGATCCCGCAACCTCAGATATGCTTTTCGCGCAGCTTGACCGGCTGTCGAAAACCGAAAAGACAACCATCATTATCATTGAGCACGATCTGGCACGGCTGGCGCGTTGGGCCACACGCTTTATACGTCTGCATGAAGGACGTTTGATAAGCGAATCTCAATACCCCCCCGATACGAAGCCTCTCAAATTTCCGTCTGCACGCAAAACCGCCGACACCCCGGCCGAAACCGCATTACAAATAAAGGACGCAAACTTTGCCTACAAGCATGCTTCGCCGGTCTTGCAAAAAATAAATTTAACATTGTACCGCGGGGAGATCGCCGCCCTGATTGGCGATAATGGTTCCGGCAAAACCACCTTACTTAAATTGGCGGCGGGACTGCTCAAACCTGGCAGCGGGACGATTATTCCGCCACCGGCCGGACGCCGCCTGCGCGGGGGATTGGTTTTTCAGGATCCAGATCATCAATTGTTCGCGGCAACCGTACGTGCCGAGTGTGCGTTTTTATTGGAGCAGCGTAAATGTCCGCCGGCGCAGATAAATTCCGGGGTGCCGCGTGCTCTGACACGAATGGGACTGGCTGGAATGGAGCGGCGCTTGCCGCTATCGTTGAGTTACGGAGAGAAAA
>PXDI01000245.1 GCA_003565095.1 PVC group bacterium
GCGGAATGCGGGAGAGACTGCAGACCACAGACTGCAGACTGCAGACCTGAAAATCTTTGTCGCGAGCTTTGTCGCGAGCTTTGTCGAAATGAAGCGCAAGGAAGACTGAAGACCGGGGATACGAGATGCGGGATGCGAGAGACATACATTGATAAGGGAAGAGTGCAAATAGTGAAACGGAAGATTCTAATTATAATATTCACGGCGGTTGTCATGCTTGCCGGCTTTGCAGGAATGAATGCGGCCGGACAGGGTTCGTTTGCCACCCTGCAACCAAGTTTCACCGAAACGGGTCATGTTCCGCCGGAAACCACCACCCCGCCACCACGTGATATCTATTTTGAATATATCGATGTCGGGGTGCTCTTTGTGGCACTATGTGCCGCGGCGTTTTTTGCACTGAAAACACGCTCAAGACGCGGGATGGTCATTCTGACGGTCTTCAGCCTGCTGTATTTCGGCTTCTGGCGGCGCGGATGTGTCTGCCCGGTCGGCTCCGTTCAGAATGTAGCCCTGGCGCTGGCCGACAGCTCATATGCCATACCGCTGATCGTTGTAGCATTTTTCGCCCTGCCGTTGATTTTTGCTCTGTTGTTCGGGCGCGTTTTCTGCGCCGGAGTATGCCCGCTGGGAGCCATTCAGGAACTGGTGGTGGTAAAACCGGTCAATCTGCCGATATGGCTGAATAAAGCACTCAGCATATTCCCCTACGTTTTTCTGGGGCTGGCAATAACTTTCACTGTTTGCAACGCCGGCTTTATCATCTGCCGCTATGACCCGTTTGTGGGGTTCTTCCGAATGGGCGCAAGCTATCCGATGCTGCTGTTCGGCGGAGCATTACTGGTAATCGGGATGTTTGTCGGACGCCCCTATTGCCGCTTTCTGTGTCCCTACGGCGTGCTGCTGGGTTGGTGCTCAGGTCTTTCCAAAAAACACGTCACTATCACTCCCGACAAATGTATCCAGTGCCGTCTGTGCGAAACATCCTGCCCGTATGATACCATCCTGATGCCCCTACCGGAAAGTGCACCCGACCCGCTGCCCAAGGGCACCAGACGGCTGGCGGTTATGCTGCTGCTGGCTCCGGTGCTGGTTATCGGCGGAGCATGGATCGGCTCGCGCATGGCGGTGCCGCTCTCATTCGGCCATCCACAGGTGCGTCTCGCCGAACAGGTGCTGGCCGAAGACCGTGGAATGACCGCGGTAACCACTATCGATAGCGATACTTTCCGCCTTTCGGGTATGACACATTCGGAACTTTATGCCCAAACTATCGAGATCCGGCGGCAATTCGGTTTTGCCGGCTGGTTTCTGGGCGGATTTATCGGACTGGTAATCGTGATAAAGCTGCTCACGCTCAGTATCCGCCGCAAACAACCCGACTATATTCCCGATAACGTCAACTGTTACAGTTGTACACGCTGCTTCAAAGCGTGCCCTGTTGAAGAGGAAAACGAGGAGAGAAGAGCGTCCGCTGAGTTTACTCGGCGGACAAGATAATTGTGTAAAACGGCAGTGTGAAAAAATACAGAACAGAGCCCTGTTTGAGCAAAAATAGCGCAAGGCACTTTTCCTGGCTCTATCCGGGCGCTATTGTTGATCTGAATTATCGCCCGGTTGACCGAATTGTTCCGCTCGCCGACCAAGGTCGGCGAGCGGGTGGCTCGGCCGCTGAGGTGAAAAGGAACAACCTATGAACGAGAAAAAACTGACAAGCTTGCGTTTTCCGGCACTGCGTGCATTTCTGCTTGGCAGCGGGTCTGCCGCCGGTCTGTTCACCCTCGCGGTGTGCGCCATTATGCTGCAAGCCCGCACACAACTGATTGTGGAAGATCCGCTGAACCACGTCGAACTGAATGACCTGCGTGACAGCTATGCCGAAGATATCGAAAACGCCGAACTGCGCGAACAAATCCGTGAACTCGATCTGCATGTGCGGCACGAATATTTCCACCTGTTGGACAAAATTGAACGGGGCGGGCGGCTGGCGATCAGCGGCAGCGTGGTTATGATTACCTTACTGCTGCTTGCGCTGGCATTGACGCCCTGGCTGCCCCCGCTGCCGCCGGCCGGCTGCGAAGGAATGTTCTGGATCGGGGTCAGCCGCGCGCGACTCTGGCTGGCAGGTGCCGGAATCATTATTCTGGCAGTAACAATTATGCTTATCGCCACAAATCCCAGCGAAATTACACCGGTACTGCTGGAGCAACTGAATCAAGCGGAAAGCCTTCAGTGAGAAAGATCGCCGTATGACAGAAGAATCAAAAAATAGAATAGTCAAAACCGCCGATGGCGATGAAATCAATCTGGCGGACATTGACGCTATTCTTGACCGGGTCGGCCGCGAACAGCGATATCTGATACGCCTGCTGCACGCGATTCAGGATAAATACAACTATCTGCCTGAACCGGTCCTGCGCTATATTGCGGATGTAACCCCTATCCCGGCTTCAGCCATTGCCGGGGTATCCACATTTTATGCCCAGATGCGCCATAAGCCCGCCGGACGTCACTTTGTCAAGGTGTGCATAGGGACAGCCTGTCATGTAAAAGGTGCAGAAAATCTCTACCAGGCTTTCCGGCGGCACCTGAAGATTGAAGGCGACGAAGACACCGACAATGACCGCATCTTCACCGTGGAAAAAGTGGCCTGTCTAGGCTGTTGCATGCTGGCACCGGCCGTCCAAATCGACGACATCACCTATGGTTTTGTTGAACCTTCCAAAGTCGGCAATGTGCTCAGCGATTTTCTTGAGGCGCAAAAACAGACCAAGAGCGACATGGAAGCCGCCAGAATTTCCGGCGCACTGGCCGGCGAAGTCAGAATCTGCCTGTGCTCAAGCTGCACCGCCGGCGGCACGTTGGCCGTACACCAGGAGTTGCAGAAACAGATTGCTGAATTAAAACTTCCGGTGGTTTTACAAACTGTCGGCTGCACCGGCATATCATACCAGACCCCGATGGTCGAAGTGGCAATGAGCGACGGGCGTTCATTTCATTACGGCCTGGTGCAAAAAGAAAGCGTGCGCGATTTGCTGTTGCGCCATTTCAAACCGCCGCACGTGAGCACTCGTGTCCGGACCGCCATCCAGCGCAAACTGGAGGAACTGCTTACCGACAGCGTCTGGGAACCGGTAACACGCTATGCCATGGATGTGCGCAGCGGACCGGATTCACTCTATGTCGGCCGGCAAAAACGGTTGGTAATGGAATGCGCCGGAGAAATCAACCCGATGGATATCGATGCCTACATCGCAAATGATGGATTTAAGGCACTGGAGAACAGCCTGAAACAGAAAAGCCGCCAGGAAATCATTGATATTATCAAAGAAGGCGGCTTGCGAGGACGCGGCGGGGCGGGCTTTCCAACCGGGGTAAAGTGGCAGCTTGTCCATGATGCCAAGGCGGATAAAAAATACATTATCTGCAACGGGGATGAAGGCGATCCAGGGGCTTTTATGGATCGCATGATCCTTGAATCATTCCCCTTCCGTGTACTGGAAGGCATCACGATAGCCGCATACTGCGCAGGTGCGCATGCAGGTTTTCTGTATATCCGTACTGAGTATCCGCTGGCAATCGCACGCATTAATGAAGCCATTGCGATTTGTGAGAAACGCGGATATCTGGGTGAAAACATTCTCGGCAGCGGTTTTTCGCTGAAGCTGGAAGTGGAGCAAGGTGCGGGGGCATTTGTCTGCGGCGAGGAAAGCGCACTGATGCAGGCGATTGAAGGAAAACGCGGTATGCCGCGCTTCCGTCCGCCATTCCCGGCGGACAGCGGGCTGTGGGGCTGCCCGACCCTGGTCAACAATGTGGAAACCTACGGCATGGTGCCATGGACAGTCCGTCACGGGGCCGCGGCGCTGGCTGCACTGGGAACAATTGACAGCAAGGGCTCAAAGGCTTTTGCCCTGGCCGGCAAGGTACTGCGCGGCGGTCTGATTGAAGTTCCAATGGGCATTACCCTGCGTGAAGTTGTCGATGAAATCGGCGGCGGCATTCCCAACGGCAAGAAACTCAAGGCCGTGCAGGTCGGCGGACCATCCGGCGGCTGTGTGCCGGCATCTATGTGCGATACACGCGTGGATTACGTTGAACTGCTCAAAGCCGGTGCGATGATGGGTTCCGGCGGCATGGTGGTGCTGGATGAAGAAGACTGCATGGTCGATATCGCTAAGTATTTTCTGGCCTTCACACAAATGGAATCGTGCGGCAAATGTACCTATTGCCGGATCGGTACCAAGCGTATGCTGGAGATTCTGGAGCGGCTGTGCTGCGGCAAGGGCAAACAAGGCGATATCGAGGAACTGGAACATTTGGCCGCTGTTACCAAGGAAGGCAGCCTGTGCGGTCTGGGACGCACCGCCCCCAATCCCATCCTTTCGACGATAACCCATTTTCGTGATGAGTATGAAGCGCACATTGCAGGCCGCTGTCCGGCCGGGAAATGCAAGGAACTGATCATCTACAAGGTAACCGATGAATGTATCGGCTGCTCCAAATGCGCCCAGCAGTGTCCGGCTGAAGCCATCGGCTTCAAACCCTACGAAAAACACGAGATTGATCCGGAAAAATGCACCCGATGTGATGTCTGCCGCCAGATCTGCCCGGTAAAGGCCATTGTAATTGAGTAATAAACAGGTTTTTGTATGTTGAAGATATATATCGACGGAAAGAAATACGAGGTTGCCGAGGGCAGCACGATACTGGATGCCTGCCGGCAGGCCGGTATTGAAATTCCGGTTATGTGCTATCTTGACGGCTGCACTCATTTCACCTCATGCATGGTCTGCGTGGTTAAGGACGTTAAATCGAAACGGCTGATTCCCTCCTGCTCCGCGCCGGTGGTGGATGATATGGAAATTGAGGCCTGCACAGAAGAGGTCCGCGAAGGCCGGCGTGTGGCGCTTGAACTGCTGCTGAGCGAACATCTGGGTGATTGCGAAGCCCCCTGTCACCGGATCTGTCCGGCACATATGAATATTCCCCAGATGCTGCATCAGATTGCCGCCGGGGAAAGCGTGAAAGCCCTGGCAACAGTAAAGCGGAATATCGCGCTGCCGGCGGTTATCGGTCGCATCTGCCCCGCCCCTTGCGAAAAAGGCTGCCGGCGCGGCAGACAGGATTCCCCCGTTTCAATCCGCATGTCAGAACGCTATGTTGCCGATCTTGATATGGATGCCGGCGACCCGCGTCTGCCGGAATGCGCACAGGCAAGTGGCAAACAGGTAGCCGTTATCGGCGCCGGTCCCACCGGTCTTTCCGCTGCTTTTTATCTGCAACAGATGGGGCACGCCTGCACCGTGTTTGACGACCGCGGCATACCCGGTGGACAATTAATCGACGGGGTGCCCGAACATCTGCTGCCGCGTGATATTACAGCCGCGGAAATCAATATTATCCGCAGAACGGGTGTCGTGTTCAAACAGCGGCAAACGCTTGGAAAAGATATCACGCTGGACAGTCTTGCCGGGGAATATGATGCGGTGGTCCTGGCGCTCGGCTTCAAGGAGCTGGATGAATTACAACCGCTGGGTCTTGATTTATCGAAAAACGGCATCAAGGTTGACAAACACTCATTGACCACTAACAGACGCGGTGTATTTGCCGGTGGCGGAGTAATCGGCAATGGCAAAACCATGGCGATCCGCTCACTGGCCGATGGAAAAGCAATCGCCCACTCCGTTGACACTTTTCTGTCGGGACATAATCCGCAGGGAGAGCAGCAACTGTTCAACAGCGCCATCGGAGCTGTCAAAAAAGAAGAACTGGTGGAATTCATGCGCGGTGCAGCGGATCTTGCACGTCACGAGCCAGCCGACGTCGACGGCGGATTTGCAAAACAGGAAGCCGTCGCCGAAGCAGAACGCTGTCTGCATTGTGACTGCCGCAAGCTGAAATCATGCCGGTTGCGCAGCTATTCGGATGAATACGACGCGCATCAGAACCGCTACAAGGGGCAGGAACGTAAGCCGCTCAGAATCATAATGCAGCATCCCCGCGTGGTTTATGAACCAGGCAAATGCATCAAATGCGGCATTTGCGTCAGAATCACCGGCCAAACGGATGAACCGCTGGGTATGGCATTCCTGAAACGCGGTTACGATTCGGAAATCGGGGTGCCGTTTAATGATTCGCTCGAGCAGGGCCTGACGCATTCATCTGAACAATGCGTGAAAGAATGCCCCACCGGCGCACTGGCTTTTGTTGAAGGCGAAGAAGTTTAGATAATATCACATTTACCGCCGGCACAGGCAACGGTCTGGGTCAGCTCGGTATTATCTTCATCTTCAATCATCATTGTATAATCAACATGCCGGTACTCGCGCATCAGGTCTTCCCACAACTTGCAGTGGTGCACACGTTTCAGACAGCGTGTCATTTTCAGCACGTCACCACCGAAATAATTAACGGCAAATTTATGCGCGCGGCGCACCCAGTCCAGCCGCGCCAAGCGCACCTGTTCCAACGCTTCATATACCCGCCGCGGCCACTTGCGCGGAGTGGATTCGTCCAGATTCGCACCGCGCCCCAGCACACAGTCGCATGCCGCCCACAGATTGTCGTCAAACACATGCAAGCCGTCAACAATCAGCCCGCTGCTCATGATCGCCCCCACCCCATAGGTCTCAACAATATCGGCCGCGGTCAACACCTCACAGAACGGCGCCTGCGGGTAATCGAGATCACCGCCGTCAGGCAGCAGCGAAACCCCCGCAAAGAAATCCCGGTTCTTGTAGATGAATTCCTCAACCGCCAGCCATTCATCATCACATACGCTGATCGTGTTGGAAACATTATGACTCAGCCAGGGTTTGGCGCAGCGTTCTGGATGCTTACCGGCATCAACCCAGTGACGCTTGGTAAGTTTTACCTTTTCCAGCAGATCAACAGCAGATACCTCCTGCTTGGTCAGCGCCTCTTCGCCGGCTTCTATGCAGAACGTTAATACCACATCGGTTCCGTTGGGATTCCAGACCGACTGCTCAACCGCCAACGGATTATGCTCACGAAAAAACTGCACCAGCGCTTCATCCTCGCTGGCCTGGGCACGGCGCAGATAACGCCGTGAGTGGTGCGGGTGTATTCCCGAACTGGTGCCCAGCAGGCAACTGGTGGAACCGGCCGGCTTTACACAGGTGGCACGGGCAGTCGGATTTACTCCGATCCGCGCAGCAACTTCAGCGTTCACATCCAGAATCAAACGCGCCATGCGTTCCTGCAACTCAGGAGCAAACGCCAAAGCGGGACGCTCCATCATCCCGGTCATCGAAACCCCCAGCAACGCCTCACGTCTGGCAATCTTTTCGCTAACCTCCCCCAGATACTCAAACGAGGTATAATCCGCCTGCAATGTGCCGAGAATCGCCGCCGCCCGCGCCGCGGACTCAAAAGCCTCAACACTGTCAACCTTGCCCATGTTGATTTCGCATAAATTACAAAACGCAAACCCGCTTTTACCGTCAATCTGCGGATACAAGCCGATTTCAACACATGGATTAAAAACCGCCTCCAGATCATCGGTCCAGACAAAACCCGGTTCACCGAATTCGCGTACCGATTCCATCAGCCTGCCGAAATCGTCACGGCTGGTTGCATTGCGCAGCAGAATGGCGGAATTGTTACTGCGGGCCCGCTGCGGATTCTCCGTAAACCAGTTTCCGGTCTTGGCACGTGCCATTTCTTCATCATCCGGGGAAAACAGACAGATGCAGGCACTGCGCCGCACCCCGCCGGAAAGCACGGCATCCGATGCGTGCATCATAATGTCATAGGCATCCACCGGGCGCAGACGGGTCTTCTCATCACTCGAAGTACAGCGGTCCAGCAATTCCCGGATACGCTCCAGACTGCGCTTCAACGGTTCCGGACCGGGCGCCTTGCCCATCCCGGAGGAAATGGCTGACCCTTTCGGCCGGATTAAGGAGAAATCAAATTCGACATCACAGCCGGCATATTCAGGTAAAGGTGCATCCTTGACAAAGTAGGACGAAAGCAGCACGCCAAGGGAATCAGCCCAACCCTCAATCGAATCAGGAATGACAAAAGCCTTGCGGGCCCCCGTTGGACGACGGATCAGCGGCAGTTTAGCGATATGCTGCCGCTGCACGGAAAACCCCACCCCGCAGCCGCACAGCAACAGCCATAATGAGTCCTGAAAAAACCGCGGCCGGTCACAGTAACTTGCGGTACAGTTATAAAGACGGGCATGCTTGCGCAGGATCGGCTCACCGCCGAATTGCATAGCCCGCTGGCTGCCCAGAACAATTCCGCGCTGCAACGCATCCGCACACACTTGCAGCAGATCTTCAATATCCAGTCCGCGCTCTTCAACATAATGACGGCGATGCATATCAATCACACGGTCAATTGCCTCGCGAAATGTCTCCCGCCGCCGCTTTTCGGGCAGATAGCGGCTGTATTTCGATGTAAAAACATAGTCTTTCAGCGATGCAACACTCATTGTCAACCGTCCTTTTCTCTTTACATTATTATGACACTAACCGGCCGCTATTACAAATTTCTTCAATCTGAAAACACAACATATAGTATGTTTATCAGATCAGTCAACAATATATTGATATTTTTTTACTATCATTCAGAACGGGCGATTTGACGGCTTTCGGGCAAATGCGGACAGGATAATGCAATGAAGTTGATTTATCGCTTGTAATCCATCTTGAATCGGTTATTCTTTATCGAGTTTTTGCTTCAACTGCACATTGGGTGCCGTCTGAAGCGTTTGTTTAGCTTGCTGAGTAGCGCAGCCTGGCGTGCCGGGGCGTAGCTGGATTAGAATATCCGGTTAGGTACCGGCGGTAACCGCCAGACGTGCAAGCTCACTGTAAGAAAGAACGGGGCGTAGCGCAGCCTGGCAGCGCGTTTGGTTCGGGACCAAAAGGTCGTGGGTTCAAATCCCACCGCCCCGACCAGTCTTCACTTGCCGCTTTTAAAAAAAGCATGGCTGAGGTTTTGAGCAATTCAGCGCCATTGTGCAAGCGCTTGACTCGGCGGAAAAATCTGTTATTTTTTGCGCATCCTTCCGCGTAAGCGGGTGTAGCTCAATGGTAGAGCTCCAGCCTTCCAAGCTGGCCACGTGGGTTCGATTCCCATCACCCGCTCCAA
>PXDI01000339.1 GCA_003565095.1 PVC group bacterium
AACCACTCGGCATTCAACGAAACAACTCGCAACACCTCACCATAAAGCAACGCGGGTACGGCCTGTAAAATGCATAAAAGACAAACCAAGCTATGTTTCCCGTACTTCATATATCCTCCGAGGCGCTTGCGACATTCTGTCAAAGTTAACAAAACGTTTTTTTCTCTCAAATTCTGTTTTACAATGGGTCATCCTTATTCAAGGTTTCTCCCCCGTTTTCTTTCCCTTTTGTGACCCATTTCGGTCGACGACTACGGCGACGACTACGGTGGACGATTTAGCCTGATCTATTCATCAACTTCTTGAAAAATCAATGATTAACTTGCAGATAATTTTTTACCACCCGCGTCGCTCAGCTCCGCTGGAGTACACGGAGACCACGGAGGGAAGAAAAGGATTAATATTATAATCTGTTTCTCCAGTATTATTTATTCCACCGATTCTTCAATAAGCTTCAGCTTTGCAATTCATAATCCCACTCCGTGCTCTCAGTGTACTCCAGTGAACGCAGTGAACGGGTGGTTAAAACCTTTCCTCATGAATAATTCAGGTTAGAGAATCTCTCCTCGTAATCCGTAGTCGTCGCCGTAGTCGTCAACCCATTTTTTATTCGTTTTCTGGTCTTTTTCTGGCCTTGTTCGGTTGGAAATTCCTTGTTGGATATTGAGTTTTGTTCTGAAAACTTATCTATCAATCATTTAGTTGAAACGTACACCCGTGGCTCCGTCCCGACCACCGCCTCAACGAGAGGTTTTGCAAACGACTCTTGCTTCCTGTACTTCACAGATCCCCCATATCAAAACTTAATTGTCCCTGCACGACCACCTTGCGTGCAGGCTGACGGGTTGAATCCGAAGTATTATAAACTACAAACTTAATTCCAGGATACAAGCGTCCCAGCTCTTCTCGCATATACTTTTCCGCCGCTTCCACATTCCCCTGGTCATCATCCGAAAATCCGATGCTGACCGGTCGCTGAATATTCTTACTACGGACAATCGACATAACATGCTCGACAAAGTCCCTGATCGCCAGTTGTTTTGCCATCTCAGCCTGATGCGCACCGGCGGGACCGTTCTGCATGCGCCCCACGAACTCCGGAGAAGTGACCGCATGATACCGGTTCAAATCAAGATAGTGTTCAATCATCTCCTCATCACTGAAAACATGATGCTGCTTTTCAAAGCATTCCCAGTATCCGCGCAGATTAGCGATCATCAACGCGCGCGCTGAATCGTCAAGAACCCGGTCAATAAAAAAGCGCACCCCTTTGCGCAATGTGCTGCTGCTATGGCCACGGGCGGTCACAATGGCAAACAGCCGCCCTTCGATTAATGCCTGACGAAACTGCTCAAAGCTCGGTCCGGGCTTTTGGCGGCCGGCAATGATCGGCTCAAGCGCATGGCGGGTGTCGCGCAGAAACGCACTGTCATCACCGGAGGATTCACCCAGATCCTGAAATTCAACAAACGCCTTGCCCCAATCCCCGGCCGGCGGACGGTAGTTGGCCTTATCATTGCGGATTATTGCGAACAGCGCCGTGGAAACGCTGTAGGGTTCCCATGTGCCGTCCTCACGCCGTCTTTCCAGATGAATCCGCGTCGGCATATGCAGAATATTATCATCCCAATCAAATATGTAATATTTGAAGTCACGCTCCGCCACACGCAGATTCGCCCCGTCCGCACTGTTCTTGCCGCTCGTATGCATCATAATTCCCCAAACTGACTTTGCCACATTTAAGACTAGCCGATTACTGATAGCACGCCAAGGAGAAAGAAAGTAGAGACGACTAAGTGCAGGGAATAAGTTCCCCTCTTTTCACTTAGTTGCCACTCTTAATCGGATACACTTAATCGGACAGCTTTGACGCCGTAGCCGCGAAGCGCTTAGGCGGATGTCGCGGGTGAACCCACACACTCACATACCCACACACTCACATACCGTTTTCATCACTTTTCATACAACTTGTAACCGTACCAGTGGGCCGGGTTTCCCATCCGTGGGTTATCATTCCCCTTCCCCATCAGTGGAAAGCATCCCACCTCGTGAATAACTCACGTTCTCACGTTAACATCATCAAAAAAAAGATTGCAATGGCAATGGTTAATGGCTAGATTTGCTGTTTTGTCAGAAACGGCAGTCTGCCGCTCCTGGGGGAGCGGAATAACGGGCGGCCACGGTTTAAACGGTATAACAAACAAATGAATCCGCAAACCATGACAACAGACCAACTGCCGGTATCCGGCGACCACACCAGTGATGAGCGGGCCGAAATGGCCCGGATGTATGAAGAAACAATGAAGGATTTCACCGAGGGCTCGATTGTCCCCGGCAAGATCCTGGAAGTCCGCAGCAACGAAGTGCTGGTGGATATCGGCTATAAATCAGAGGGAGTGATTCCCGCCGCTGAATTCAAGAACATTGAAGATGTAAAAGTCGGCGACGAGATCAATGTTCTGCTTTCTGAAATTGAAGATGAAGACGGCATGGTAGTGCTCAGCAAACAGAAGGCTGACGAGCAGATCATGTGGGATCGCGTCCTGACGAAGCACTCCGAAGGCACCGTGATTACCGGCGAAGTTAAGAGCCGCGTGCGCGGCGGTCTGATAATCGATGTGGACGGCGTCGAGGCGTTTCTGCCCGGATCACAGATTGATGTCATGCCGGTACATAACACCGAGGCATGGCTGGGGCGCAATATTGAGTGCAAGCTGCTCAAAATCAATGGTGAGCGCCGTAATATTATTGTTTCCCGCCGCGAATTGATTGAAGAGCGCCTGAAGGTCAAGAAGAAGGAACTGCTTGAGACCATCGAAGCCGGCCAGTCACGCACCGGAAAAGCCAAGAACATCACCGACTTCGGTGTATTTGTTGACCTTGACGGCATGGACGGACTGCTGCATATCACCGACATGAGCTGGGGACGCATTAAGCATCCCTCCGAAATGGTCAACGTCGGCGACGAACTGGAAGTGGTCATTCTGGATGTAGACCGTGATCGTGAACGGGTTTCACTTGGACTGAAACAGAAGTCGCGCAACCCCTGGGATGACATTGAAGCGCGCTTTCCGGTCGGCAGCCGCCTGCGTGGCCGGGTGGTAAATCTGGCGCCTTACGGTGCATTTGTCGAACTCGAGGAAGGCATCGAAGGCCTCGTGCATGTTTCAGAAATCTCCTGGACCAAACGCATTGCACGCGCCTCTGACGTACTGGCAGTCGGCGATGAAGTTGACATAGTTGTGCTCAGCATCAACAAGGACGATCAGAAAATCGCGCTGGGCATCCGCCAGACGGAAGATAATCCGTGGGATACCGTGCAGGAACGCTACCCGGTGGGCTCACGCATCTCCGGCAAGGTACGTAACTTCACCTCTTACGGTGCATTTATCGAGCTTGAGGAAGGCATTGACGGCATGATCCACGTTTCCGACATGTCCTGGACACGCAAGATTAACCATCCTTCCGAAATGCTTGAGAAGGGGCAGGAAGTAGAAGCCGTGGTTCTGGAAGTGGATCCGAAGGGCAACCGCATCAGCCTCGGACTTAAACAGGCCAGCGATGACCCGTGGAACACGATTGCCAGCCGTTATAAGCTCGGACAGATTGTCAACGGCGAGGTCTCTAAAGTGGCATCATTCGGCGCCTTCATTGAGATTGAAGAAGGCGTGGACGGTCTGGTGCACATCTCGCAGATCAGCGACGGTCATGTTGAGAAAGTCAAGGACGTGCTCGATGTCGGCTCAAAGGTCGAAGCACGCATTATCCGGATTGACCGTGCCGAAAGGCGTATCGGACTGAGCATCAAGGCGGCTGCGCTGCCGGACGAGGAATTCGAGGCGCACAAGGAGGAAATCCTTGAAGGCCTGAAACCGGGCGAGGAAATGGTTGATCTGGCCGGTGCCTTTGATCAGGCGTTTAACAGCGACGACGAATGGCATCCCGGCGACAACAAATAGCAATCGTGAAATGAAACGTACGGCTCACCGGGAGGGCGAACCTCCCGGTGAGTCGGTTTATATGTTAGAATCGAAAACACGTCCGCTGACCTTGGTCGGCGGACGGAAAAATTCAAAAAAGGGACATTTTTCAAAAGACAAAGAGAGCCCATATAGCGCAAGATAAAGTGGTTACTCAAGTTTTTGCTCCAAAAGGGCTCATATCTTTATTTTAAATGTCGTTTATCAGAATTCTCTTGCTTGCCGACCAAGGTCAGCGAGCGTAATCAAGACAAAACTTTTGAGAATTACTATATCTCGATAATATGACCGCAAAACAACCCCACATTCTGGATATACTGCAAGAGCGCGGACTGCTGGACAGCGTCACTGATCCGGCCGTCCGCGAGTTGCTCGATACTCCGCAAACCGTCTATTGCGGCTTTGATCCTTCCTGCGACAGTCTGCAAGCCGGGAATCTGGTGGCAATTATTACGCTGGCGCATTTCCAGCGCTGCGGACACAAGGTAATTGCCCTGGTCGGCGGGGCGACCGGCATGATCGGCGATCCTTCCGGAAAAACCGTTGAACGTTCTCTGCTGAGCGCTGAAGACGTTGAGCGCAATGCCGAAGGCATCAAGGAAAATCTGACCCGGTTTCTGGATTTTGAAAATGCGGCTGCACCGGCGGTCATAATGAACAATAATGACTGGCTGGGGGAATTCAGCCTGATCGGTTTTCTGCGGGATGTCGGCAAGCATTTCCGGATGGGCACAATGCTGAACAAGGAGTCGGTGCGCTCACGGCTTGACAGTGAAAGCGGTATGCGTTTTACCGAATTCAGCTATCAAATGCTGCAGGCCTATGATTTTCTGCATCTGCTGCAAACGGCGGATTGCCGTGTTCAAATCGGCGGCACTGACCAATGGGGCAACATCACGGCCGGCACCGATTTGATCGGACGGCTGACGGCAGACCGCGCGTTCGGTGTTACCATGCCGCTGGTATGCGACAGTGCCGGACAGAAATTCGGCAAAAGCGCCGGCAATGCCATCTATCTGGACCACCGGCGCACCAGTTATTATGACTTTTATCAGTTTTTCATCAGAACGAGCGATGCCGATGTAATCCGCTATCTGAAGATCTTCACCTTTCTTGGCATCGATGAGATCAATGAACTTGCCAAAGCGGTTGAGGAGGTCCCGGAACAGCGTGCGGCGCAAAAGCGGTTGGCGGAAGAGTTGACACGGATAGTGCACGGGGAGCAGGGGCTGGAGATTGCCCGGCGTGCCAGTGAAGTGCTGTTTGGCGGGTCACTGGCGGGACTGGCCATTGACGACATCCTCGCGATCTTCAAAGATGTGCCGTCCACCACCCTGCCCCGCGCTGAAACCGCCGGAGCGAACTGCGTGGATATCGCCGTGGCAGCCGGTATGTGCAAAAGCAAGGGCGAAACCCGCCGCCTTATCAGCAATGGCGGCTTCTATATTAACAACCGGCGGATTGATTCCGCCGACTATGTTGTTGATGCCTCAGATCTGCTGGATAACCGCCTACTGGTGCTGCGCAGCGGCAAAAAGAACTTCCGCCTGGTGGTTATTGGGGAGTAGTTGCCCGGGCCGGCAGTCTGACTTCATGACTTCGTGACCTCATGACGCCGTAGGTCGGCAGGCTTTACTCCTGCCCCCATTCTGTCCTTTGTAACTCTGTAACCTTGTTACCTTGCTACCTTGTCACCTTGTTACCTTGCCACCTTGCAACCCAGCCTCCCGCTTGCGCAGGGCGATCAGCACGGCAAACGCCGCGGCAATCAGCATCACCCATTCCGCCGGTTCCGGCACCCATAGCTGAAAGTTGTCAATGCGATAGGTGATCGGATCATCAAACCCGCCACCGCGCCGGATATACAAGCCGATCCAGTCGATGTTATCCAGCGCATCCAGAAAATCCCCCGCAAACGGACCGCTTGACCAGTAATCGGGGGAAAAAGGCATCGAGCGGAAGCTCACCCACCCGCCCGGCATTGAGTCGGTTAATCCGTCAAAAACCAGCGAAGTCCAAATATCGGTGCCATCACTGAACGCCACCGAGATTTCCGCCGGGGCGGAAGCGGCATCCTCTGCCCAGAAATCAAACTCAATCCACATGCCCTCTTCCCAGGCGCCCGCAAACAGACTGGAAGCGTCAGTATAAATATAATCTTCAGCAAGACCGGGGTCGCCGCCGCCGGGAAAAGTTATCTCCAACCAGCCATCGCCAACCGAGCCGCCGACAGCCAGTGACACATTGTTAAAAAGCCGATCCCACGTATAGTCCTGCACCTCCTCATCCCAGGTGTGCTGAGCAACAATCGAATCGGCATGCAGCAATGAGCCGGCCGCGGCAAGAACCGCCAGCACCATCGTCAGGGCTTTTGTTTTAAAATTCAAATCTTGTTTCTCTTTCAGCGGCTGCTACGTTCTTTTGACTTCGTGACTTCATGACCTCGTGACGCCGGTTGCTTCTTGATCCCTGATTCCTGCGCCTGTTCCCGCTCGCTGACCTTGGTCGGCGAGCGCAAAAATTCAGGTTTGCGCCACAAATCAATCTAACTATCTGTGCCCGAAAAGAGCAAGATAAAGAATCCGCCCCCCGCTTGCTCTAACCGGGCTCAATTTTATTCGCTTGCCAAATCGTTGCTTTATCACAATTTTCTTGTCCGCCGAGCACTTGTCCCGCCATAGCCTTAGCGGCGGCGGAAGCTCAGCGGACGCTGCCTTCTATCCCCTGTCTGTCCTTTGTAACCCTGTAACTCTGTAACCTTGTAACCTTTCCTACGGCGCCTACGGCGCCGGAGGAGTCCACATAAAATTCGTCGCGGCATTATTCGTCGTGTGGAAATAATAATACCCCTGCCCCGGCTGCAGTTCTATCTCGGCCCAGAAGCCGCGGTTATCCCACCAGCGGTTATTCAAATCGGGGCGGTCCTCACGATAAACCAGCCAGTATTTTCTGGCCCACATATTATTCTGCCAGACCCAGATCTGGTCGCCCAGTTTCTCCGGTTCATGCTGGTTGGCGGAAGTGCCGCCGACCGCACCGGCGTCAACAAACCCGAGCTGGCAGGTTGCGGTATTGCTCTGGCGCAGTACTCTGGCATACGGCCAGCCGAACATGCTCCAGCCGCCATGCGTACCGCCATCCTTGGAGATAGATATCTCATTTGTCACTGAGCCGGACGTAAACGACCGCCCGAGGAAGACGGCATTGGTGCGGATTGATGGCGCATTATTACCGCGCACCACCCAGAAGGCCGAACCCGGCGGCAGGTAGACATCGGCCGGACCGGCATTGGTGGTGTTCCAGTAGATGTTCCCGCCATCATTATATAGATAGGCCTCCTGCCAATTGCCGGACTCATCCAGCCACTGGATACGGTCGGAATCGCCCGCTCCGCTGCCGGCATGTAATCCGCGCGCCAACTGACTGCCGAACTGCGCGTTAAGATTCAGATTGGTCGTCGCGCCATAGTCCACCGGCGGCGAGATCAGATAGCGGTTTCCGCTCTGCCGCGGTTGACGGTACATTGCCCACTGTTCCATGGTATTGGTATAGCCACCGGTATCGAAGAAGACACTGATATTGTAATAGCGGCGGTCGCCGTTGAGAACAGCATCAGTATCGGTCCATGTCATTTCGCCGTGCGTGTGGCTGCGGGCAATGGTGCCGACCGACTGGGTTGCGGCATCCGGATCCGTGGCAGCGCGGATATCAAAGCGGCGTTGCAATCCGCCATGGAAGGTAACCTGAATACTGTCACTATCCGGTGCGCTAAGCTCAAGATCAGTAATCCGCATATAGTCCCCGGCATCGGTCGGATCGGTTCCGGCCCAGTACTCGTGCAGGTCGAGCACCCCGTCGCCGTCAAAGTCGCCAGTGCCGTCGCCGGCCGCCTGCAGCCGAAGGTTACCGCTGCCGCCGATGCCGCCATTGATGGTTACCGCATTTTGCACCCTGTATGTTTGGTTCTCGCGACCAGTCACCCGGAATATGGCATTGTCATTAAGACTGAGCGATCCTGAACCAAAAGAAAAAGTGCCTTGTGGTGTTGTCACGTTGACGAGGCTACCGTTAATTATCGCCGTATCACCATGATTCATCGTCGGACGGTTGATGTTTGATGAAGTAAAAGGCATGCCGCTATTTACACCAAAATAGACATCACCCCCGCCAGTTACAGATAATGGTCCACCGCCCGAAATCGTCCCGCTCGTGATTGAATAAAGATCTGCGTTGTTATTAAACAGGATTGAATTGGGTAATTGCGTACCATTGACTGATACATGTTTAACGGTCGCACCGTCACTGAAAGTAACATTATCACCAGCAGTAAAAATCGTAGAGCCGCCGCTCCAGTTTGCTGTTACGGCATCCCAGTTAGCATCAATCGCCCCGGTCCAGGTAAGATCAGCCGCCTGCACGGGCAGCGCGCAGAGAGCAAGGAGAAGACCGAAGACCGCAGACCGCAGACTGCAGACTGCAGACTGAAGACTGAAGACTGAAGACTGAAGAACGTGGAAAGTGGAACGTGGAACGTTCCGCCTTCGCCGAGGCTCCGGCGGACAAGGGAACGTGAGAACGAGAACATCGAACGTCCAACATTGAACATCGAATTCAGAATGCGGGAGCGGGGAATGCGAGAGGAGAGACGGCAGACGGCAGACCCTTCTTCGCGCTTCGCGCTTCGCAGGGCAGGCTGCAGACGGCAGACTTCTGTCCCGCATCCTGCGGGGTAAACTTTCCCGCTCTTCTTTCTGTCAGTTGCGTTCATCTTTTTGCCCTAGCGTCTTCCGGTCTGCTGACCTCATGACCCCGTGACTTCATGACGCCGTGTATCTGCCGATTGCCCACCGTGCCTTGGTGACGCTGTTTGTTCTTACCTCACCCACCTAAACCCTTACAGCTCACAGCTCAAACGCTCAATCTGCGCACATCATTCACAGATACAATTCACTCATCCCTATTACTTAACAAATATGGGTCTATTGAAGAATCTGTGGGTAATATTGAATAAGACTGTTTACAAATCAAGTGATTATGATCAGCCGCCAGAACGTGCGATGGGCTATTAGATATGCGAAGCATCGTGAATCGTATG
>PXDI01000376.1 GCA_003565095.1 PVC group bacterium
ACCGCAGCGGCGGGAAGGCCGCTTTCCGGTATCCGCTGACCATCCTGCTGGAGATGGAGCCGGTAACCTGGGATCCTGCGGAATGTCCCCTGTGCCGGGATGGCGATATGCCGGTTCATCCCGGATCGTAAAGCGCAGTTATTATTGACTGAAAATGCGGAAAATGTTTATGGGGCACGAACAAAAAGAGCGGAAGGGTTTTGTTTTACTGCTGTGGGTTACGGCGGTTGTCTTTACCTTGATCCTTTACTTTCTGAACCTGCTGCTGGGCGATTTGAATCAGGACGAGGGCTGGTATCTTTATGCTGCCCGCTGCGTATCGCAGGGGCTGCATCCCTATATTGATTTTGCCAGTACGCAAGGTCCGGTCATGTCATACGTCTACGGCTTTTTCTATGGAATTGTCCGGCTGGCCGGTTTGGCGGGAGGGCGTGCGATAACCGGGTTTTTCGGATTGATCGGCTGTTTTCTGGCGGCCGCTCTGGCCGCCGTGCTTACTGCCGATATTACCGGCAGCCGCCGTGCAGGACGCTACGCGGGCCTCTGGACACTGTTTCTGCTGGGGATGAATGTTTATCATGTCTACTTTACCGTCATTGTTAAGACCTATGCGTTGACGGCATTGCTTTTGCTGCTGGGTACCTGTTGCATGGCATATGCGGCCGGGCGGCGGCCGCTGGCCGCCGGACTCGGCGCGGGCTTTTTTTATGCGCTGGCCGCCGGAACAAGACTTTCGGCGCTTATGCTGCCTGTCGCCGCCTTTGCGGCTCTGGCGTTTGAGTTATGGCAATCCAGCAAAAAGACACCTTCAGCCGTCTCGCAACCGCTATATGCTTTGACGGGGCTGGCGGCCGGCACGGCGGCAACTCTGCTGGTGCTGTTTGTGCCGTTTGCTATCCGGGCGCCGCAGGGTGTCTGGTTTGCACTGGTTGAATATCATGCCGGCCGCGATGCCGGGAGCTGGTTGTCGTCAGCGGCATATGCCGTCGGTTTTTTTGCCCGCTGGCTGCGCGCGGCGTTTGTTCCGCTGCTGCTGATTAGCGCTGTGATTGCATGGCGGATGGTGTCCGGAAGACCTTTAGCAATCGCGCTGCCGGCAAAGTGTCGTCCGGCGGTTTACACTATGTACGGCGGTATTGTTCTGGTAACCTTGCTGCATGCTGCCGCGCCGTTCCCTTATGATGATTATCAGGTTATTATTATGCCGTTGCTGGCGGTTGTTGCGGTGATATTGACGGTGCAGTGCGTCGGCATGCGATTGTTTCAACCGGCGGGGTATGTGACTGGTGTTTGTACTTTATTCTGTCTGGCGGCGTTTGCCGCCGCGGCGGCCTCACCGATACCCGAAAGCTGGTTTATTGCCGGCCGCGACCGCATCTGGTGGCCGTTGAAAGAGGAAATCCCGCTTTTGCAGTTGCGCCGTACCGCAAAGAGATTGCAACGCCTTTGCCCGCCGGAGCAGCAGTTGCTGACACAGGATTTATATCTGGCGGTAGAAGCCGACCGGGATGTCCCGCGCGGCTGGGAACTGGGGCCGTTTTGTTATTTTCCGGAATGGCCGCGTGAGAAGGCTGAAGCCCGCCGGGTCGTGAATCGCGCAATGATGCGTGAGATACTGCTTGAATCCGGAGCGCCGGCAGCCGCTTTCAGTGGATACGGCCTGAGTATTGCTTCGCCGGGCATCCGGCCGGTTGATGAAGCTGAGTACGAAGAATTGTGGCACCTGGTGACCGGTCGCTATCGTGAATATGCCCAGATTCCTGCTTTCGGTCAGGCCTTTACAGTTTTACGCATAATGGTCAAAAATAGCGACAATATCAGCCAATGAAACCGTTGAAATATACTCTTGCTGTAATCGTTCTCACTGTGTTTTCCGGTGTGCCATACGGGATGGGGCAGTCATTGCGTTTCTCTAATTACCGTGAAGTTGCGGTGCCGGAATATGCCACGGTGAGGATCGGGCCGTTTTATTCGACTCTGCGCTATACCCAGTCACTGGGGTACCGTTATACCGTCAGCAGCGGAGCCGGAACCGATTACCTTTTCGGAACACGCCGCGGCCGAATCAGATCCGATGGCTCCGAATTTCCCGTAACTTCCATCCTCGACAGCCGCAACTATCTGCTGATCACAAGATGGATGGATCTTGATATGTCGGTACGGGCTTCATACCGGCATTACCCGCGCGGAACACAGGATGATGATTTCCGGATTGATTTTACCGATGAAGGGGTTTTCGGTCTGTTTTCCGCTGAATACCGGCTCAGTGAACATCTGCGCGGCAGAATATATGATAACTTTGTCTACCGGACTGATTATATTGACGCCCGTGGGTTGGTGGATGACCAGGGGGGCAGCCAGTATGAACACATCCAGAACGTTTTAGGAACCGATTTGGATTGGCTGCCGCGCCCGGCGCATAATGTCGGATTGTCGCTGAGCCGCACCGATCTTATCCCGCGGGATGACGAATTTGAAAATCAGGAGCGTGTCAGCTACAACGAACGCTTGAAGTATCAGTGGCAGGTGAATGCATGGCTGGTTGCCGGCGCGGGCGGTGCGTGGAACCAGAATTACTATGCTGTTGATACTCGCCCGGATTCCCTTAGTCAAACCTACGATGTCAATGCGCAGGTTCGCGTAACCGAAAACACCTCCGGCTTTGCTTCCGCCGGATACAGCCTGACAAGTGTTGCGGAAAATGAAGAGGATGACTCATGGCGCGGCAGCGCCGTTGGTGCCGTCTCCTTGAATACAGACTTGACGCCATCCTTTAGTCATGATTATGGTTATTCACGCAGTCAAACGATTGGTTTTATATCGGCATTTGAACGGCAGGACAGTTTGCACTATAATCTTAATTACAGCGGATTCTGGTTTTCGGGGCGTTTGAGCACCAGGCATACCAGCGCCAAACCTTCAAGCCCGCAGATTAATGGTTATTCCGACTGGGTGACGATGCTGCAACTGAACAAGCCGGTCGGGGATGTTTCCAGTTTCAGTCTGTCTTTGTCTTATGCACTAAGAGATAACGAAACTGCGGCCCTTTCAGATGAGGATGCGGAGGTGGATTTGAGTAATGATTATGCAACTTTTACCGCGCTGGCACGTTTTTCAACGCAGATAACCCGAAAGATTACCGGGGATGTCTATACCGAGCATATTGAGCGGTTCAGTGACGAGGACTCTTTGTCCTACCGTCGTCTGAATGCCGGCGCAAACGTAACATACGTGCATCAGTTTTGATTTATGAGTAAATGGCGAACAGTTTTTATGGCAGCGTTCCTGCTGCTGGCGGCGATTGCGCTTGCCCAGGCACGCACGGCGTTGCGGCTGTATGAACAGGGCGGGGCGCATCTTGTGCTGGGACTCATCTTTACGCTGTTACTGGTATTTAGACCGAAACAGCCGGCGGAAAAAGGCCTCTCACCGCGGATCGGGCCAGCGGGGCGTCTTACGGCTTTGACTGCGCTGGCAGGAGTTTTTATGGTGATGGGCGGCCGCTTTGCGGGCATCAACCAGTTCGCCTGGATCGGACTGGTCATGATGATGTATGCCGCGTTGCGCAACGCGCTGCCTTTCTCTTATGCAAAAGATATCCGCCGTGCACTTTTTGTTTTCTACTGGATTCATCCGTTACCCAATCAGATCATCAGCCCTTTGCAACTGTTGATGCAACGCGTTTCCGTACGCGGGGCGGAATGGCTGCTGCACGCGCTCAATATCAGGGTCTGGGCGGACAGCCTGATGCTGGATACCGGTACACAGTTATTCGGGGTGCCGGAAGCCTGCAGTGGAATGACTACCGCCATGACCGTTTTCCTGTGTCTTTTCGGGGTGGGGATGCTGATGCGCTTCAAAGCCGTGGCGCTGACGGTGCTGCAGATTATCGGGATGGCGCAGGTGCTGGTGCTCAACAGTCTGCGCATCGCCGCGATGATCTATTTTGCAAGAGGGGCCGGCGAAGAGTGGAGCAGCGTTTTTCTGCATGACACTCTCGGAATACTGCTTTTCGGCGCGGTGGGGTTATCTTTCGGTGAAGCAGCAATCTGGCGTTCCAGACGCAATAAGCGTTTGATTACCGCAGAAGCCGTGCGCGATGGGACAGCCGAACCTCCTGACCGGGCAACAATTCTTCCGCCGTTTTGGCGGCGGCTGGTGCGCTGGGGCGGTCTGGCCGCATTTGCTGCGCTGGTTCTTTTATCCGCGGCTTTCGCCGTCTACAAAGCCAGACCATACCACCGCGGAAGAATGATTCACACCGTTGCCGAGCTGCGCCTTGGCCGGCTTGATCCGGCAAGAGCGCACCGCGCTGTAAATGCCGCCCTGTCTTATATTCCCGGTGACTATGAGCTTTTGGTGCTCAAAGCCCGTATTCTGGCTGCCGCCGGCCGCCCGGCTGAAGCGTTGGAGATTCTGCAGGAGCATGCCGGCAAACTGGCCACTGAAGAACTTGTGCTCAAAAGTAATGTTATGATGATGCTTGGCCGCCGCGAGGAGGCCATGGCGATTCTGATGGAGCTGCCCGAAACTATCCGGCAGGCTCCGGGGGTTGCTCTGCTGCTGGCCGAGTACGCTGCGTTCAGCGGCAACATCAGTGAGGTTCTCCTGCATCTGCCGAATGCCGCAAGAACCCACGTTAATCTTCAACGCGTCCGCGCCTTGTTTCCGCTGCTGGCGGCGCATGAACAGTGGGGTGTTATTGTTGCCAATGACCGGGCGGATTATGCCTATGCCGATGAACAGCAGGCTGAATTGGCGTTACGGGCGCACTTAATCCGTAACGAATTAACCACTGCCGGACGCATCTTATCCGGTGCCGTCCGCCGCTGGCCGGACGATCCGCGTTTTCTGGATGGCTTGGTTGCCCTTTCCACCGCGTTGCCGGGAAGTGAGTGGGAAGAACACTTTGTAAGCCGTTTTGCAAATGTTATGCCGGAACTGGCGCCAGATCCGCTCGCGCACTATTTGAGACATGCGGCGCAACTTGGCAGAATGGATCAGGCGTGGGTCGGATATGCAAGGCTGGCAGCGCTTGATAGCTCTGATCCGGATGTGTACCTTCTGCCGGCGGAGTTTGCTGAACAGTGGCTGAATGTCAGACGGCATCGGCTGCACCTGCCCGCCGAGGACCGCACTGATCGTATTAATCTGTCGGGGTTTGTCCGCTTTACGTCGCAAATGGCGCCTTGGAGTATGATCTGGGACGCTGTGCCGCGCTTTCAGGAAGTCTCGGATTCGGCGTTTTATGAGATGCGTCCCGCCTTATTGGCCGAAGGCCTTCGGGCGTTGGCACAGCGCGAAGCCGCCGAGCGCCTGACACGGCGTATGGAAATGAGCTGGCCGCAGGCACTGGCATTATCAGGCCGGTTCGATGATGCGCATGAGCGGCTGGATCTGCTGGCCGGGCGTTATCCTGACCTGCGTCAGCATGTGATGCTTATGCGGGCAGTGTTTTATGATCAGCAAGGACGCTGGGCCGAGGCGTATGAAGCCGTCCGGCTGTGGCGCCAACAGGCCTCTCAGCCGCGGTTGACCGCCGAGTTGATCATGATTAACGCCCTGATGAACCTGAATGTTGTTGTGGCAGCGCTGGATGTTGCCGAAAAATCGGTTGACCTTTTCCCAGCGGCACCGGAACCCGAGCAGACCGTTGCGGCCATTTGGGACGTTTTCGGCTATAAAGATTATGCCTTGCATTTGTTGTCGGCAACCGGCCGCCGGCAGCACCATATGGTGATGGCGCGCCTGCTGTATGAGACCGGCCGTTTTGTTCAGGCCGGAAGAATGGCGCGCATGGCCGGTTTGCCGCCCCGCCGCCGGGAGCTGGATGATTCCGCCGCGTTTGCTCTTTTGCCGGCGGAGGCCGTTTTTCAGTCAGCCTGGCCGCCACCGCTTGCCAGTGCAGAAATGGCTGAACAGGGTAATGCCGCCTTGGCTGTCAGCCGCGATGCGGCCAGTCCTTATGTGCGTGGTATGGGGCGGATGATGTCGGAGTGGTACTCTTCTGGTGGTAATGAAGTAGCATCTGATGCGGCCCGCTGGGAGGCTGTCGGGCGGGATGCCCGGGAGGCGGCCGGCATGCTGCACAGACTGGCTTCATTACAGGCGCGGCAGCAGCGCGGGGAGGCGGCCGCCGCCGCGATTGAACGGGCTCTTTCTCATTTGCCGGATTCCCCGGTATTATGGCGCATGCGGCTGGCCATGAGCATACCGCAGGAGCGGGCCGCGCTTGTTGCCGCCGCCCGCGCGGGATGTCCGCGTGATCCGGATGTCTGGCTGGCAGGGCTGGTACATTATGCGGACAGTGATGATGACGAAAAAATTGAGATGTATCTGGCAGATGCGCTTAAACTGGACTTTCTGCCGAATGAAACACTGGTTCGCGCAGCAGACTACCTTTTGCGAAATAGACGTTTGGATATAGGTCGACGGTTGGCCGTAAGAGCGGTACAGCGTGAACGGTCTTTTCTGCCCGCGCTGATTGTCAGTATCCGTGCCGCGGTTGAAGCTGAAGACTGGCCGGCGGTTTTGAACGGTGCATTAGCCGCTGTCGAGGTGGCGGAAGATCCCGCACCGTTTTATGAACTGGTTGTAAAGATTAAGGCGCGTGAAGAAAAGCACGATACGGAGATGTTGCGGGCGCTTGAGTTTCTGAATGTCCGTTTCCCGCAACAGACCGAATGGGCCGAGCTGATGGCAAAAGCTTATTTTGAGAAAGGTGATACTGATCGCGCTTCAACAATTCTCGGGCCGTTGATTGATCGAGATATTAGCGGAGTGCGCATTCTTTCAATCCTGCTGGCCGCGGAAGCTGAACGGTTGGCCGGGAATCCGCGACGTGCTCTGGGGATATTGGAATCGGCATATCAGATGTATCCCGACCGGCTGAGTGTCTTGAATAATCTGGCTTATACAATGCTGGAAATTCCCGCCACAGCAGATCAAGCGGTTGATTTTGTTCCGGCACTGCTCTCGCTGGGTGGAGATAACGTCGCGGTATTGGATACAGTATCACGCATTTATGCGGTCAACGGCAGGATTTCCGAGGCCTGGGAGGTAATGCAACGCTGTCTGGCTGAAATGGATCACGAAAGTCCGTCTGCCGCGGAAATACTGCTGAATGCGGCCGAGTTGCTGCTGGCGAGGGGCGATCCTGCCGCGGCCGCTGAAATGGTTTCAGCGGTAATGCGCCGCCGCGATCTACCGCGCCTGCTCGAATCCCGCGCGCGCGGTATCCGCGAGCGCATCGCCCGGCAAATAAACGCTAAAGAATAATATGGTTGACCTCATTGCTGATATTTATGATAACTTAGCTGAAAGGATACAGTTAGGGGGGCGGTCATTTTGTCCTCCTGTGTGCTTTTTAATGAGAATTACAGGTACATTTTAATGTGGCATCGTAAAATCGTGTATATGGCTTTGTTTGGCATTATGCTGTTGCTCAACGTAAGTTGTGCCACACGCAAACCTGCGCCGCAGATTGATTTGGCGCAACTGTTGCGCACTCTCGAGGAGTCCGGGCGCAACGGCGTCTCCCCGCCGCGCCATGCCACTCCGCAGGATCCCGATGCTCCTGACCAACCTGTTTCTGCGGGGATGCCGCCGCGTCCCGGCACCGGCACCCAGGATGTTGAGGCGGTTGCCCCGGATAGAGTGCTGACCATCCAGCCCGATGCCCTGATTCAGGTGACTGTGCAGGAAGATCCCAGTCTGGATGGCAGTTACATCGTAAATGAGCTTGGCGCTATAGATCTGGGTTATATCGGTCCGGTTATTTTGTACAACCAGACAGAACAAAAGGCTGCCGAGAAAATCCGCGAGGTCCTGATCGGACGCGATTTCAGACAGGCGACGGTAAGGGTGCGTATTCTCAGGGCCTCCTACGATAAAATCAGGGTTACCGGTGCGGTCAACCGCCCGGGAATGATCCGGGTGGGGGCCGGCGATTCAATTTCTTTGAATGATGCGCTGTTGCGCGCGGGCGGCTTACGTCCGGCAGTGCGCGGGGCACAGGTAAGAATTGTTCGTGACGGGCTGCTTTCCGCGGTTGCCTCATCGATGGAGGGCGACGTTTATCCGCTGGTGAATGAACGCGGAGAACCATCGGTTCCCAATGTGTATTTGCGCAACAATGACCTTGTTACAGTTTTCTCACGCGCACAGGAGGCCGCAGTTGAAATGGGCGAGAAGCAGGTCATCGTTCTCGGCGAAGTCAACCGCCCGGGGGTATACTCTTTTGCGCCTGGGGAACCTTGCACCATGCTTCATCTGCTTTTCAAGATGGGCGGGCTTCCGCAATATGCCAACCGTCGCGCTGTTGAGATAATCCGGCAGGATTCCGGCGGCCGTGAGATCACCATAACCGTGGATGCCGATCGCATTTTGCGATTTGGTGACCCGGATGATGATGTCCCGCTTGAAAACGGTGACCGCATCAGGGTTCCCCCCAGGCGTTTGAGCTTGTTCTGAGCCGGCGGTTGCAAGCAGGGGACAATAGCATAAGGCTGATATGGTTTCAGAATCAAAAAAAATTGATGTCCGTATCTATATCGGGATTCTCTTCTTCCGTTGGAAGATAATTGCCATGTGCTTCCTGTATGCTTTGCTGGCGGCTGTGATCTATTTGCATTTTTCTACCAGTATTTATGAGACGAGCTGCCGGATAATGGTTTACCGAGATCCTAATCTGGTCATTGCCCGGGACACTTCACCATGGCAAAGCCTGGCGGCGCACTCCTATTTATTGCGCAGTGGACCCTTGCGGCAGCGTACCGCCCGCACCCTTGTTGCAGAATGGGGCGAAGCCATGGGGGGCATTCAACGAATGACCCTGCCGGTCATTGTGGGGCGTGAGCGCGGTCTTGCAAACACAATTGTGGTCAGTGTGCGCTCACCGAATCCGGCCTATGGAGCGGCGTTTTTGCAAAGGTTGATCGAGGAACATCAGGAAGAGTGGCACACCCTTCAAATGGAGGCATCCGATTCCGCCGCGCGCCTGCTGGAAACCGAGCTGGTAAG
>PXDI01000106.1 GCA_003565095.1 PVC group bacterium
CCGGTGTTGCCGGCCGAGACCACTGCGTCGGCATCCCCGCTCTTGACCAGATCCACTGCCCGCGCGATTGATGAATCCTTTTTTTTGCGGATAGCCTGTGCCGGGGACTCATCCATGCCGACCGTTTCCGAGGCATGCACAATCCTGACCGACGGCAGAGATTCCAGCGGTGTGCCATATTCACTCAATTCAGAACGGATCGCCGCATCATCCCCCACCAGAAAAACCTGGGAGATATCCTTGAGTCCTTTAACGGCATCGACCGTTCCACGGACTATTTCGCGCGGGGCATGATCGCCCCCCATGGCATCAACAGCAACACGCATTGATTAATCCGCGTCGATTGTCAGGACCTGGCGGCCCTTATAATAGCCGCAAGAACTGCATACGCGATGCGACTGCTGGGGTGAGCCGCATTCAGGACAAGGCTTGGCGTCAACCACCGGATGCTGGTGAGAACCCTTCCGCGAGCGGATCTTTTGCTTCGAAGATTTTCTTTTCGGTACAGCCATTTTAACTCCTCATCATTCTTCTTTAATACGCAAATCATCCAAAGGACCCCAGCGCACATCAGGCGCCGGTCCCCGGCAAATGCATTCCTGTTTATTCAGGTTCCTTCCACAGGAAGGACACACACCCTTGCACTCCTCACCACACAGCGGGAATGCAGGAAAAGCCAAAAGGATAGTTTCCCTGACATCCGGCGTCAAGTCCACAAAAATCTGATCTTCAAGAGTTTCATATTCACGTTCAAACTCTTTATCTTCAACAACTAAAGGAAACAAAACGCCACATCTGGCACAAACCGCACTGACATTTGCGTTCACTTTTCCGCGCACCAGCAGCCGTAGACCGACCTTTATGGCATGCAACTGATAGGTTACAACGCCGGCCGATTCCAGCATAGGAAGCTCTAAATCGAGGTGTGTGCCGTCAACTTTTCCGGCAAAATTCTCCCCGTTGACTGCGAGCCGGGCAACATCAATCTTTATCAACTCTGATTCCATTTACCTGCCCTTATTAGACTCCTGCTTACGATTCCCGAACCGTTCAACCAGCCGGCGCTGTACCACATCCGGCACAAAGTCACTGGTATTCCCGCCCAGTGCGGCAACCTGCCGGACGGTGCTGGAGCTCACATAACTATGAATTTCCTTCGGCATCATAAAAAGCGTTTCAATCTCAGGAGCCATTTTACGGTTTGTCAGCGCCATCTGGAATTCATACTCGAAATCCGAATATGCCCGCAAACCGCGCACCAGAATGCGCGCTCCGCAGCGGCGGGCATAGTCAATCAACAGTCCGTCGAACGGCTGAACTTTAACATTCGGCAGCCCGGCGGTGGCCTCACAGGCCATCTCGATCCGTTCATCGAGACTGAAAACCGGATTCTTCAACGAATCCACCGCCACCGCCAGAATCAGATTCTCAAAGATTTCCGACGAACGCTCAATCAGGTCCATGTGCCCTAGAGTAAGCGGATCGAATGTCCCTGCATATATAGCCAGACTGGTCATATGATCTTTCTCCTCTCAAGCACTATTAATATAGAACAATATACGCGACTGTCCATACTTTCTATTATCGAGCAGCCGCCAGCCTGCCGCAGTGCGCAGCGCTTCGCGCGCCCCCTGCTCAATCACCAGCACCCCGTCACTGCGCAGAATCCGCGGCAGAAATTCATTTTCAAGCAGTTTCTGCACATGATCCGCCCCGCCGCGCTGCGCATAAGGCGGATCGGCAAACACAACATCAAAGCTGTTGGCGGCGCAACGCCGCAGAAACGAAAACACATCCTGCCGCCGCGCCGTGTCGGAAGGCACCGCCAGCATTGCCAGATTTTTCAACAGCACCTTGAACATTGCCGGCGAATTCTCCACCCAGTTAACATCTGCGGCGCCGCGGCTCAATGCTTCAAGCCCAGCGGCACCGGTGCCGGCAAACAAATCCAGAAAAGCACAGCCGGCCAACCGGGGGGCAAGCATCGAAAAGAGCGCCTCGCGCACCCGGTCCTGAGTCGGCCGTGCCTGCATCGCTGCGGAAGTTGCCAAACGCCTACCGCTATATTCTCCACCGGTTATGCGCATTCTTTACCCTCGAAAAATCAATAAACTACATGCCCGTCACGGATATGTCGAACGTATAAAGATGAGTATTAATTTGAGTTCGTTGCGTTCTGCCGCTAATCTCACAACTATTCAGGTTAAATGAAGAAAGATATTGAGCCCGAAGAGAGCAACTATTGTGCGTAGCGCCTTCATTGCTCAATCCGGGCACTTGATTGATTCTTGTTTCGGGCGTCTGTTCAAATTACTCCGCTCGCCGACCAAGGTCAGCGAGCGGTTTATATAACAAGGAGCCTGCTACAGATCAGGGAGAAAACATGGCACACAGGCGGGTACAGCTTGAGGTTGATCTTTCTGAGTTGCGCTCGAATTATGCAAAGATCGCCGCGGCGGTAGATCCCTGTGCGGTTTTTGCAGTGCTCAAAGCCAATGCATACGGACTTGGCGTGCGACCGGTGGCCGACGCGCTCAAACAAGCCGGCGCAAAGATGCTCGCGGTAGCCGAATTGAACGAAGCGCTGGAGCTGCTGCCGCTGAATTTGCCGGTAATGATTCTAGGCAGCATTCTGCCCGATGAAATTGATGAAGCTGTTGCCGCCGGGATCCGCCTGCCAGTCACCGATTTGGAATCCGCCGGAATAATCAGCGCATCCGCCGCCCGGCAGAACAAACAATCCACGGCACATATTCTGGTGGACAGCGGAATGGGCCGGCTGGGCATGCCGGTCGCTGAGGCGCTTGAAGCAATTACGGCCATCAATAATCTGCCGCACCTGACGCTGGAAGGCATCTACTCGCACTTTCCCATGGCGTATCAAAGCGGCGGCGAATATACCAACCGTCAGATTGAGGCAGTCACAGCGCTTTTGCAGCAGCTGGAAAAACGCGACATTTCATTCAAATGGCGGCACATTGCCAACAGTGATGCGGTAAACAACTTTCCGCGCACCTGCAAGGGACCGTTCAATGCCGTACGCACCGGCATCAACTTGCACGGCTCATTTGACCTGGAAGGCCGACGGCGGCTTGATCTGAAACCGGTGCTGACGCTGCGCGCGCGGCTGGCGGCAGTGCGCCGGCTGCCGGCTGGAATGTGTATCGGTTACGGCTGCACTTATCGCCTGCCGCGCGCAATGACCGTCGGCACAGTTTCCGCCGGCTACGCCGACGGACTGCCCCTGGCGCTGTCAAACCGCGGCTATCTGCTGATTAACGGCTATCAGTGCCCGGTAATCGGGCGCATTTCTATGGACTATACGACGGTTGATCTCAGTCAGGTACCGGATGCAAGATGCGGTGATGAAGTTATCTGTCTGGGCGGAACACCGCCGCACGCCATCTCTGTTGAAGACTGGGCCAACATTAAAGGCACTCACTCATATGACATAATCTGCTCATTCGGCAGCAGGGTGGAGCGTGTCTATAAAGGATGAAGTGACACTCTTTAACAAACACTTAGTCCGAACACTTAGTCGTACCCTTAGTCCAACTGCTTACTCGGGAAAGAAACACCCGGCAAATAAGGCGACTAAGTGTGGGACAAAGAGAATCATCGCACCTGCCTCTGCCTTACCCCAAGGGCAATAATCCCGCGCTGCATCAGGCTGCGCAGAAAACTCTGCACAAACGCCATTGACTCGAAGAACGTCAGTTTGTGCTTATCGCCGAACCGGTCAATAAGCTCTGCCAGTGTTCTTTTGTCGTCAACCATCTCGAACAACTGCCGGCCAAGGCCGTCCAATCGATAAGTTTTTTCCTGACGCATGTGCAGCAGAAATACCAAAGGGCGCATGATCGCCGGATAGCTCAACTTGACGGTTACATTTAAGCCGTCTGCATCCTCATTCACCGCAATTTGACGGTTACGCATCGGCACAGATGCAAGCTGCGCATCAAGTGTCAGTTTCTTCCGCGTGGCTTTAGCGTCATCCTGCATCTTCACCATCCTTGCCCTGCGGCGGCAAACAAATCTTCCATCTTCGGCAGCTCCACGCCGGGTGGAGCGATCATCTGGCAGCAGTAGAGGCGTTTTTCCTTCTCATCAATCCATAACCGTGCAACGCCCCCCGGCCAGGGCCGTCCCATAAACCGGTCCATCTGGTATTGACCGCGCTGGGCATATTCAGCACGGGCGCAATCATGACCGAGAAAAGAATCCTTCGAGACATACGAAACACGCCCACCCTGAGCCTTCATGAATTTTTCCAAATACTCATCAAGACTCAGCCCCTCCAGCACGTATTCCGGCAATCCCCAGCGGCGGAAAGTGAGTCTGGCCCGGTCGGGTCTCTCAAAACCCAGCAGCACATTGGCCGGCTGAGTAACGGCATCCTCCAGCTCAAACCCTTCAGGAATACGCAAATGCAGACCGAACAGCGCGTACTCAATCAAAGCCCCGCGGTTGGGCTCCATGGACTGCATAATGCGATCCTGAACGGCATTTTCACGTGCCGTCTCATTCTCAAATATCCACCTGATCAATATGAATGACTCAGCCATGCAGGTAATACCCTGGGCAAGATTGCGCTCCTTGCAATATCCCAGCAGAAACCTGCCCGATGAACGGGATTCAATCGCGGCATCCTCGATCGCCAGCTTGTAAAAGAAACCCCGCATGGTACGATCGAGATCCGGATCGCTCCGGCAGGGTTCCCAACTGACAACCGCCTGTAAACCACGGCGGGTCGAGAATTCAATCCGGCCGATCCTGGCTTCAACCGCATAGGCGGTCACTTCCCACTCAGCAGGAATCACCGTTTTGAAATGGTGCCACGCAAGTGTGTTATATTTTTCGCCAGTTGACATTTTAAGCATCATTCAGGACTCCCGACTCACGACTCCCGACGCCGACAGCAAAGACGATGGCACCGACTAAAGAGCAATCTGTCATCGGAGTCGGGTGTCGGGTGTCCTTTCCCCATATTTACAATAATGTGTGCTCACTTCACTAATGTCTCGCACTGCCGTATGCCACGGCAATCAGGATAACCGGAGCAGCCCCAAAACGGTCCCTTGGCCGAGCGGCGACGACGCATCGGACGGCTGCACTCCGGACATTCCGGCGCATCTTCAGCGGCATCCTGTATCTCGGTTCTGGCCTTGTACATGCGCTCTTTGATTCCGCCCTCCTGCACAAATGCCTCTTCCTGTGACTGCATCTGGCGATGAAGTAACGCCGTAGTCCGCTGGATCATTACAATCAGAGCATTCGCCACGACAACCGGATCTTCATGTTTCAGCCACCGATCAAACTTACGCCGCTGATCATGCAAATATGCCCAGTAATCGTGGAGCAGATCCTCGCTGAATTCGAAAGGTGCTAATTTAACAGCGGACAACTTCACATGCTCGGGATCATGAATGCTCCAAGGCAACACTTCACGCTCTGCCAGCCAGGTTTCCAGATCGTTCTGCAACTCCGCCAGACTGGCTCGCGCCACATCAGTTAACTTTATCTCCGTTTCCGTCGAAGTGCCGGCGCGTTCGGAACCTTCGGCAATATTGATCCGTCCGGAGCGCGCCGCGCCAACCATCTGCCCGACCACTTTCCCAAGCGTATCCTCCTGCCAGGGGATAAACCGCTTGCAAAAAGCAATCGCGCCAAGATGCACAATAGTCGCAAAGTTAAAGGAATACAGCTTGCGGTAACCACCGCTGCGGTTGAATATGCTGCGCATTGTGTTTCTCCTCTTTTTTTCAGGACTCCCGACTCAGGACGTCGTAATCGAGCCGACATTAATCTTCATCTCGGAGACGGTCTGGAGCTTGTCAACCTGACCGCCTTTGATCCAGCAGATGCGGTCGGAGGCGGCAAGCATCTTGTGATCGTGGGTGGCCGTTACTACGGTAACCCCCTCCTGTTTACAGAGATCTTTGAGCAAGGCAATAATTTCCTCGCCGGTTTTCATATCGAGGTTGGCCGTCGGCTCGTCGGCCAGAATGATCGAGGGATCATTCGCCAGCGCGCGTGCGATAGCCACCCGCTGCTGCTGTCCACCGGAAAGCTCACCGGGCACATGGTCAAGCCGCCCCCCCAGCCCGACAATTTCAAGAACTTCCGCGGCGCGTTTATAAGCGCCTTGCTCGGACTCGCCCAGAAATGTCAGCGGCAGCATCACATTGCCGATGGCGCTGAGCCATGCAATCAGGTTGTAGGTCTGGAAAACATAGCCGATGTGCTTACAGCGGAAGTACGAAAGTTCAAGCGAGGAAAGTTTCGGCAAAGACACCCCGCCGACAAACACCTCCCCGTGTGTCGGCTTATCGAGCGCGCCGATCATATTGAAAAGAGTAGTCTTGCCGGAACCGGAGGGCCCCATGATCGAAAGATACTCCTCACGGTAGATATCCAGATTGACATCATGCAAGGCATAGACCTTCTCATCGCCCTTGGAGAAAACCTTGTCAACACCGCGAACGGCGATCAGTGTCCTTGAATCAATATTCTCACTCACCCCGAAACTCCTTCTGCAACGCAGTTATCACGCCACATAAAACACATCCAACTAATAACTCAGCGTGGTAACGGCCTTTGACAGGAAAACCAGACCGATGGCCAGAATTGTAATCAATCCGCCGCCGACAAAGAAACCGGCACCGACAACCGGGATCATCTTGCGCCATTCACGCCCATAGCGTTTTTGAAAATAAAACCGTCCGATCAAGGCTCCCAGAAACTGCGGAAGAACACTATGCGGCATGGTCTGCCCCAGTCCACGCACCACCCCGAACAAAAGCATTGTCGGGGCTGAAATAAAATCAAAAAGCGCCAGCATTATACCGCCGAGGCCCATGCCGATCCAGATACGCCAGTCAATGGCAAGAAATGTGCCGCTGCGGTCACCGAACCGGATCGCCTCCTGAAACGGCGAGAACTCACCAAGAGTTGAAGAATAAACAAGACAGGCATTTTTGGCGAAGAACTCCCACATTTCAGTAGTATAGGGGTAAACTGAGGAAGGGATCGGCGCCAGCCCCCAGATGAAGCTGGAAAAAACCAGCATCGAAATGAAGATAACAGGAAAGAGAATGATCGTGCTTTTCCAGATTGAAGTAAAGCGGCAGCCGAGCAGCTCGGCCTGTTTGTAGAAAGTGGTCTGGGTGGCATAGTTTGCTTTAGGAATCGGGATAAACCAGACCGCAACGCCCTGATAACCGGAAAGAATAAAGGCCAATTGGGTTACAAAAGGAATTTCAATAATCTGCCCGACCATGCCCTCCAGCTTGGTACTGACATAGGAAATAAGCGGGGTATAGATGACGGCAAAGAAGAACAGCACAATCATCACCCCGCGATGCCAGTCAATCAGCCAGCCGCAGACCATAATATAGATGGAAGCGGTCACAATGTAGCATACCACAATCCAGAACGGCGGAATATCGCCACGCAGCTTTGGATCTACAATTTTCTGCGTTGCCCCGTTTCCATGGATATTATTCTTACGGCGATGGATAGAACGGAAAACGTTGACAATGCCGTAAATTGCAATCGCCATACTGACCCCGATACCGAAAGCAAAATAGAAGTCAATGTTATTACTGAAAAGGGTATCAACCGTCATATCTCCCGGCCGCCAGGTTGGCAGCAGGTCATTCCGGTAAAGAATCGGGTTGGCAATAAAGGTTACGATCAATCCGATAAAGCTGCCCAGCATGGCATAGAACGGCAGCACCATCCCGAAAATGAAATTACCCATTTCAAAAGAGAGCCCGGTGGCTACCGCGGGCAGGAAGCGCTGGGTATAGGGCGTCAGGTCGGCAAACGGGATTGGAAAAACCATTACCGGATCATCAAAAAAAGCACCGGTCAAGGTTGGCAGCACCATATAGACAAGGCCGGACAAGATACCCACGCCGGCCCCGATACAGAACATACGCCAGCGCACATCGCCCTGTTTGGTACGCGCACTACCCTCAACTTGATCAGCTACCGCGACAATTCCCTGCGCTCCGAGCGGTGCCATCGGAAAAGGCAGGCGCTCAATATCACAGGCAATGCGGAACAGCCCGTATCCGACCACCATATTCTCGAGCCGGCCGAAAACGCCATTAAACAGGATTAAACCGATCACCGGCAGCCAGGCCCGCTGGAAGAAAGTCCGCGGCAGACTATCGAGATTCGCCGGAGCCACCCAGCTTGGAATCCATGAGGTAATGCCGAAAGACACCGCGGCATCACTGCGCACCATAAACTGACGGAACAAGGGGGTGCCGTGGACACTCTGCCCCAGCACCATGCCGCTCATATAAAAAAGGATAAACAATTGCGGGCGTGACAATTTGGCATTGGCGCGCTTGGCCACCTCGACAAACAGCAGCACTGTCACCCACTGCGCGGCGCCGCCGAGTCCGATGCCGGCAACCAGCTCCATATACAAGGCGCCCGGCACCATGATCAGCGCAACAAAAACCGTTCCCAGAAGCGATGATAAACTGAAGCCGTCTTCAAAGGTCCCCGGGACCTCCATTATCGAACGAAACTCCTCAAGTTCCGCGTCGGCATCATTGCTCTTTCTGTTTTTCAGCCAATCCAGCATATTCTACCCGCGATTGTGTTTTTCTGTTGATTTATGAGTTGCATCCAGCATCCCGCTCAGCAAAGCCCTGGTTTGTTTGCGGTAATGCTCGACCGTATCGATCGGCAGTGAGCGCCAGAGCAGGAACTGCCGCCGTAACTCAGCAGCAAACTCACGGTTCCCGCGAATCCATGCCGGTGGCGCGCCCCCCATCCGCTCAAGCTCTACGATCACTTCATCAATACCAGGTATCTCAAACTCCTTTGAATACATGCGGAAATGCTGAAAGATACCAAGGTCAAACGGTGCCAGCGAAATATCCGCTTCAATGCCCAGACTCATTTTACCGGAAGGCAGTTTTTGGGTAAAGAGCCGCACATCCCGCGCGGCAAAATTCCC
>PXDI01000148.1 GCA_003565095.1 PVC group bacterium
AAGCCGCGCTGTGAAAATGACGGCCGCGGCTAATAAACGGTTGATGATTTGCCGCGATTAATGCTGGCCAGTTCCCGTAGTGGGGAGGGTTTCACGCAGGCGGCGTGACACACTTATGAGACACTTGCAAGACACTGGCCAACCCCCTTATTTCCGGCCTGAAATGCCACATTTTTGGCTTCTTGGGCAGCCAAACGCCCATTTTGGTGCCTGATCTGACTCGAAATCAGCCCGGGACAGCCATAAAAAGGACGAGCCGCTTGCAGCAGGACCGCGAGATCGGGTTAGGATTATGTTATCAAAGGAGTGTCGGCAGTTATGTCAGAAAAAGCGGTTTGCGGGTTTTGTGGTGCCTCTGTCGGCGGAATAAGCGAGCGCACAGGGCAAGCGGTTTCGTCGATGTTCGATTGTCCGAAATGTATGATGAATTACTGTGACCAATGCAGTTACTGTAAAAAAGGCAGCCCACCGCTTCAGAAGTGCCTACGCTGTGACAGCGCAATCGAAAAGTTCTCGTGAGCCGCGGCTACGGATTGGCCTGTGTGTGCGTGTTCTAGGCGCTTCGTCGGAGTTAACGGGCGGCTAGTGGGCCTGGCGGCCGCGGCCTTGTATCTGCCTTCACGAGCGTTTAAATGCATGTCTGTCTTTGGCGCCTTGCGTTAGCATAACCGAGCTTACGTGATAAGCAGGGAGCCGCGGTCACGGCGGGCTTTGTGGGATGGATTGTTGAGCTGGGGGATCAGCGGGTCGTCAACAATGGCATTATGTTACGTGGGACCATGGTTACGCCGGTACGCCGGAGGGCGGCCGCGGCTCTTCAGTATGCCGTTAACCGGCTGAAACGATGTGCCGCGGCCACTTGGGCACTCGGCGCGGCAGAACACTGTATCGACAGCCCCGGCACAGCAGCAGCCCTGACAGCAGTTTGACCTTTATAATGCCGTATGACGACACCCTGCGGCTGGTTATTGGCATAAAAAAGTTGTCAAAAAACCGGCCCCAGCCCAGGTTTCTGGGTGCATTTGTGTTGTTTTTTGCGTAAAAAACACCGTGCCGGTATCAGACAGGGAGTAAAACCCCGGGGGGTGGCAGGTAGTCTTCAATCATGCTGTAAGTTGTTGTAGCTACGACAGTTTACGTGCTAATTGTGTGCTGTTTTTATGACAAACGGTAGCGGAAACCCTTCGTCTTCCATAAAAATATGTAAGTCATTGAAATATATGATTATACGTTGTTATTAGGTTGTTGCACCAGTCATCAAAACCTGCGTCCGTCAGAAAAGCAGGTTCGATTTAAAGAGCAGCTCCTGATGCAGCATCCGGTAGAACACGTCGGCTGGTTCTGCAACTAAACTGAGTTCAATTGTTAGCTTTTGTCCGACAACGGTCAGTTTTTGCGCCCATGCATGGCCAGTCGATCCAGTCTGCCGGAATTATCAGCGCCGCTGGAATATGTCCGCTGGAACGCCAGCCGCTGAAGCGCTGCCGAAGGCGTGGGGATGAGGGGGGGGCGTTCTAGAGTTTCTGTCCGTCTTGCCTGACCAGAATTGTGCTGCAAATTCTTTTGCCGGTGGCGGTGCTGCATATGAAAATCCATTCACCGGGTTGCAGTTGCCAGCGCAACGGTTGTTCTGCCTGTGTCCGGCCGATGTAGATTCCGTTTGCAAACCAGTGCAGGACATCGTTCACAGCCGCTCCTGATGCCTGCAGGGTGATTGTCTGATCGATATGCGGGGAATCGATCAGTCTGAATTCACTGCCGTTCACCGGTGATGCAATGCGCAGTTGTTCCGGCTGCACTTGTATGTCCTGCTGCCGGGCGGATATTCCCGGGATATGCCATTCCTGAGAACCATCTGCAAGCTCGCGGTTTTGCAGTCCTTGCGGCGGCTGAAACCATGCTGCCGATGCACCGCGGGTGATCTGCCGGAAAAGCTCTCCGGCCAGCGGCGCGGCGGACTTTGCCCCGATCAGGGACGGTGAGCCGCTGCCGTCATGATTTCCCAGCCATACGCCGACAACATATTCAGGGTTCCACGCAATTGTCCATGCGTCTCTGAATCCCGAGGAGGTTCCGGTTTTCCACGCTACTCGCGGTAGCTCGGCATCAGCAATATGCCCGAAGATATCCGCACTGCGTTCCTGTCCTCCGAGCATGTCGGCGATCATAAAAGCGGCTTCCGCAGACAGAAGCTTCCGGTCTGATGTGAGTTCACGCTCTTCTTCCAGCAGGCGATAGGGGCGGTATGTTCCGCCGCGGGCGAGACACGCATAGGCGTTAGCCAAATCCAGTAATGTGACTTCTCCGCCGCCAAGGGCGAGATTGAGGCCATACTGCTCAGCCGGGCGTGAAAGCGTAGCAAGCCCCAGTTCACGCAGGCGGTCAATGGTGTCGCGCAGTCCAACCATCGCGGTCACCTTGAGTGCGGGGATATTCAGTGACAGCACCAACGCTTCACGAACAGAAACAGCTCCGCGGAAGCTGTTGTCGAAATTGCTGGGCGCAGTATCGCGCAGCAGCATCGGACTGTCGTCGATCACGTATCCGGGCGTAATGATGCCCTGATCCAGTGCCATGGCATAAATCAACGGCTTCAGCGCTGACCCCGGCGAGCGTTCGGCAAGCGCTCCGTTTACCATCCCTGCCTGCCGGTTGTCGAAATAGTCCGGGGAGCCGGTCAGTGCACGTACAGCCCCGGTTTCCACCTCAAGAATGACAATTGCGGCACTGTTGATGCCTTGGCCGCGAAGAACCGGCATATGCTTCGCCATGGTATTTTCTGTCATTGACTGCAGATCAGTGTCGAGGGTGGTGCGCAGATTGCCGGTAGAGTCCGGATAGTGCTTCAATATCAGATCACTAAAGTGCGGGGCGCGAAAGGGCCGGGGATGGGGCCGGGCTTCCAGTGGCTGAAGCATTGCGCTTGTATACTGTTCTGCGGTAATGAATCCCGCTGCCAGCATTCGATCCAGCACATAAAGCATTCTGCGGTGTGCGGCCTGTGGGTGTCGGTCGGGCCGCAGGCGTGACGGTGACTGCGGCAGACCTGCCAGCATGGCGGCTTCCGCCAGAGTCAAATCCCCGGCTGACTTGTCGAAGTAAACGCGCCCGGCGGCTTCTATCCCGGTCAGGTTGCCGCCGAACGGTGCACGGTTTAGGTGCTGTTCAATGATTGCCGGTTTGTCGAGCGCAAGCTCCATATTGAAAGCCTTGAAGGTCTCGATGATTTTTGTGGTGAAAGTCCGCGGTCGCGGTTCTGAAAGCCGGATGACCTGGGTGGAGATGGTTGATGCCCCGGAAACCCGTCTGCGCCTGGTGAAGTTCTGTGTTGCCGCCCGTACAATCGCCAGCGGATCAATCCCGTGATGGCGTTCAAAACGCTTGTCCTCAGCAGCAATCAGCGCCGATACAGCCCAGGGGCTGATTGCTGTGTAATGCACCGGCCGGCAGTCCTGATCATCCTCTCCCAGGGCAATGCGCAGCGGCATGCCGTTGCGGTCAAGCAGCACAGTGCCTTCACCATAATGCTCGAGAGCCTGCGGTTCGGCTATGTATATGGCAGTCAGTATGGCGCCGCATATAACGCATGCCAGAACCGCAATACAACGCTTAGTTGATTTGGAAACATGATTACTCCATTTCTCCATCACTCCATTCTCATCCTTCCGGTTTCGTGTTTTTCGTAGTGAATCCCTCTCATCTGCTATCAACACTGAATCTACCCCCTCCCGATCGCCCGTTTATTCTCGGATCGTACATTGCTTCGGCCGCTACATGCGGCAGGGTGTATTCCCCGGGAGTGACGGCCCGTACGGCATAATAGAACTGCCTAGTGCCGGAAAATGCATCGGCGAAAACAACCAGCCGGTCGTCGCGGATATCGGCATGGCGCACCGGCAAATTGCTTTGTTCCGCCGCCCAGCGCACCGTCTGTGATGTTTTCAGGTTGGCGTTCTCTATCTCGAGTCCGGCTGCCAGTAGTTCCTCGACAACCAGATTGTCAACACTTCTGCCTCGGGTATCGACCGTCAGGCGGACAATCATCAGGTCGCCCTGTGCGGCGCGGTTTTCTTCGAGCGGCATTCCCTGCAGGTCCAGAAATTCGCGCCTGACTGATATGCCCTCGGCGGTTTCTGCCAGCTCCTGGTGCAAAGGGATCCCTTCCGCGTTCCACGCAACATACATTGTTCCGGGTCCGTCATTATGAACAATCACCGGACTGCCGTCCGGCAGCACGTGTACAGGTTGCCTGTCGGCAGAGCTTACCTCGCGGGCGGTTTCGCCCTGTTCGAACCGTCCATTGAATTCACTTATGTCATGGGTGCCTTGCTGCATATAGTGCGCAAAGGCTCTGATCGCCATGGCGTTATCCTGGGTTGTAAACCAGTGGCCATCGCCCATATGGTCTTCAAGAGCCTGCATGGCTACTACTGTGCGGGGATCGTCCGGCGCCAGTTCCGCCCACGCCATCAGTCTTAATGCGGCGGTGCGCGATGGCGAAGCAAGGCTGCCGCCGGTCATACGCGTTTCAGAAACGGGCATGCTGTTGATCGCCTGCAGTTCATTCCACGCATCGCGCCGTCTGCCACCGGCGATCAGCGCCATCACCAGCCGCAGGCGCGAGTCCTTTGGCATGTGGTCGGTCTGTTCAAGCAGCCTTGCGCTCCAGTCATGCCGCGGCTGCCCGGCATCAGCCAGAACCTGACAGGCATATGCCCGCAGGGCGATATCCTCCCGCCATTCGCGGCCTTCGAGATCATTCGCCCCCTTGACCGGCCGGGAAAGATACTGCCGCAACACACCAAGGCCGGCTTCAATCCGCTCATCAGGCACATCCAGTCCGTTTTTGCGCGCCATGATCAGAAAATCCAATGCGTAAACAGTCCCGTATTCATAGACGGGGTTGGTGTTCGGCCATAAGGAAAACGCCCCGTTGGCAAGCTGCATGGCGAGAACCTTTCTGACCCCTTCCTCCGCCAGATGCGAGCTGTCCACAATGTAGATGCTGCTTTGCGGCGGAACATCCAGATGCTGCCAGTAAAGTGCAGGAATTGAGGCTGAAACCGTCTGCTCCAGGCAGCCATAGGGATAGTTCAGCAGATAATCCAATGCCCCTTTCAGTTTGACCGCGGGCCGTGCGCTGAATTGCAGGGCATACTTTGCGCTGTCATTCATCCAGCCTTCCGGCAGTTCAATGATGCGCTGTTCGTTCGGGGCAAGCGCAACGGTGCCATGCAGCACCGTCCTTCCCGCCGCCGGCCGCACCGCCAGCTCAATCTCATCCGCAAATTCTTCACCGTTGAGAAACGCAACTATCCTGATATTGGCGGTTCCGACCATATTCAGCGCTTGCAGTCTGAACTCATATTCACCCCGTTCGCCGCTCGCCAGTCTTATGATAACCGGATCATCGTGATCGGTTTCGACCGGTCCGGTGGTGCTTACCTTCAATACGGCTTCGACCGGTATACTGAAGTTGTTGTGAATTTCCACCGGCATTGTGCAAACGTCTCCCGGAGCCATGAACCGCGGCAGTGATGTGAGGACTGTAAAGGGCCGCCGGACTGTCACCTGCCGCTGTGCACTGCCGAAATGCCTGTCGTCAACCGCCACCGCCATCAGCCTGATCTCTCCGCTGAATTCCGGTATGTCGAAAACCACTCTTGCATTGCCGTCGGCATCCGTTGTCTGCGTGCCGTGCCACAAGGCCAGCGGTTTGAACCGTCTTGATCTGACTGGGTTCAGGCGTCCGCGCAGCAGGCGCGCCAGATCTCCGCCGGTATGGGATCGTTCGGCAATAATCTCGTCTTCCGTCTCGCCCAGCAGCATGGCATACAGGTCGGATGCGCTGACGCTGTTGCGCCGCAGCGCGCTGAAAAAGTCCAGTGGATCAGGCGTAGTGAAATCAGTCAGTGAGCAGATGGCTTCATCCACTGCTGCCAGAGTGAATTCAGTCTGGCGGCCTTTGCCGTCTGGGCCGATTGTCTTTACACCGACTTCCAACCGGCTGCCGGGACGGATTTCCCCCGGTGCGTCGAGATCAATCCGCAGCCGGTTGTCTGAGGAATCCAGCCGCAGGGCTAGCGCTCCGGTAGCACGGTAAACCTGTTGCAGGGATGACGGTTCAACTTTCCTGATCACACTTACCGCGGCATGAACGTTCGGCCACATTTCCGCGGTCACCGGTATTTCAAATACGGCGGTATTGGCTTCCATGTTTTTTACTGTCGCAGAAAGCACCCGGTCCTGTTCGAGTGTCAGCAGGGCTTTCCCGTGGAAGGGAGCGGTTATTCTGAGCATTGCGATATCGCCGGGGCGGTAGTATTCCCTGTCCAGCGCCATTTCAACGCGGCCAGGCTGTTCCATTGACCTGGTTTGCCAGCGGTCATGGCTGCCGCCGACATAAAACTCGTGCGATGATGACACATTGCTTTTGTTGTCGGCCACCCTCAGCAGATAATATCCGGCGTTTCCGGCCCGGACGTCATAAACCACCCGTCCATCTGGTCCGGTTTCAAGCGTCTGCCGGTATACTGCGTTCAGGTTGCGTTGCGACTGGTAACGATGACGGCCGTTGCTGTCGGTTGTCAGAACCGTTGTCCACCGAACTGTGTAGAGCGTCAGTTCAAGCTTCATTTGTTCCTGTTTAGGTGTGCCGTCTGTCTTTGCCATGACTATGCCGACCTGTGCAGCATCACCCGGACGCATGCCGCGCATCCCGCCAGTACGCAGCCCGAGATAGAACGGATAGGGGTGGATGTCGCAGCCGGTGAAAGCTGTAACCGTGCGTCCGCCCTGGTCAATGATGGTTGTGCTCAACAATCCGCGCAACATGGCCGGGGGCTGCCATTCGTCCGGTATGCTGATCGGGAACGAACCCGCGCCATAGGGGTTCAGGTTGCCTCTGCCAAGGTCTTTGGATAGCTCTGCCATGCTCCTCTCCGGGTCGCCGAAAACATATTGCGGAAAATGCTCTGAGGTAAAAGCAATCGGATGAACAGTCAGCCTTGCCGATACCGGATTGCCGTAGGCCGGCGCCCCGTAGAGATAGCGTGCAACAACTGTCAAGCGGCCTGTTTCCCCCGGGGCGTACTGCTGCTGGTCACTCACCAGTTCCGCCGCAATCCGCGGAGGGACAAAATCCTCTACCGCGAGCGTTATGGACCCCATTGCGTCATCTCCGCCGGGGGTTTTCAGTGAAATTGTGTAGCGTCCGGTTGCATCGTAGTCATTCCAGGCAACCCTGAACTCGGCTGTGCCCGATTCCGACAGCAGTGCCTGCCGGACACTGTGCCGCCGCCCGTCCGGTCGCCTTATTTCAAGAACCACCGGGAATTCCGGCGGCAGGGAAAGGCCTTTGCCGCGGACAATCGCCCGCAGGTGAGCGGTTTCCCCCGGCCGGTAGACTCCGCGGTCGGTATGGAGAAAAGCCTCATAGCCGTCGGAAACATAGGGAGATGCGCCGCTTTGAGAGCCCCCCGGCAGCCGGGCATCAGGCAGACTGAGAAACGACAAATCATTTCCATTGGCAACCGTTACCATGAAAGGTGCATTTTCGTCACCGGAGCCGACCGGCAGTCTGACCAGCCCGTTTGGGTCGGTTCTGCCTTCCGCCAGCAATTCCGCCGCAGAGGACCATGTCTTTACTGTTGCCCCGCCGACTGCCGCCAGTGAGTGGAGCGAATTCACCCACACCAGCAGTTCATGCTCTGACTGCTTGACGCTGATACCCGTATCCGTCACTACCACCAGTCGTTGTTCCGGACGACCCGTTCCATGCCGTAACTCAATGACATAAGCACCGCGCGGATCATCCGGGAGCACATCGCGCAACGTTGCAGCATGCTCGGTTACTTTATTTAATGGGGTTTGCAAGGAAAAAGACCTGCTGCCGGCCGGCACGCCGATCCCGGAGCCCGGTGCGCCGTAATAGCCCGCATAGTGGCGCCCTTCGCGCATGGCGTACTGTACCAGGTTGACAGCCGGGATACGCGCGGCGCTTAGCTTGAACTCATCAATGTTCACACTTTCAAGCGGCAGCAGCAGGGCCCCTGCGGGGGATAGATAGCGTCCCTGCATGCGTATGCGGATTGCCGCAGTGGCGTCCGGAATGGATATCGTACGCTCCACGCGATTTTTCAGGACGGCTTTGCCGTCTGTCGATGCAAGCCCCTGCTCGATCGCAAGTGTATAGCTGGCACCTTTCTCTATACCTCCGCTTATATCAGCGTAGTGACCGGTCCATCTTTCGGAATGTACTTCGATCGAACTGCCGGCCGCCGGAGTGAGCGACAATGCCCGGCGCAGGGCCGCCGCTTCGATCTGGTGCGAAAATCTGACCCTTATCGAAGCGTCCGCGTAGGACGGGCTGTTTATCCTGATGTCTGTAATGCGCAGGGGAGTCACCGGCTGGACGGCTTTGCTATCTGTAGCGGCGTTTGCCTGCGGCAGTACAGAGGGTGCGGCCGGATTTTCTGTCTTTTCGCTTTTCGCGTCAGTTTCTGGTGATGGTGTTGCGTGAGGGCGCACGCGCGATGACATTGCATGCATCCCGATAACGTTCACCACCAGAAAGCAGCAGGCCAGTACGAACCACTTGTTCTTATCAATCCATGCGGCAGGTTTCGACATCATTACTCACTCCTTGCTTAAGTTTCTATGCAAGAAGTAAAGCGGACAAATGTGACAGAATTACGACAGAATCGTGAACAATTGTGAATTACAGGGGAGGGAAGTTTAAACTACGAAAAACACGGAAAACACAAAATTAATATTCATTCCCTTTTTTTGTATTTAGCGTATTTCGTAGTTAACCTCTCCTCTCTCTCTCCTCACCGTGGCAGCAAGAATGTAAAGGTGCTGCCCTTGTCTGGTGCGCTTTCGACGGTGATCATTCCGCCGTGGTTCTGGACAATCGAC
>PXDI01000231.1 GCA_003565095.1 PVC group bacterium
CTTCGGATGTACTGGAACGCGTTCTGGCGGTGGTCGAAAAAAAATGCGCGGCCTTCCTGCCCGGCAGGCAATGGGTCAATTTCGGCGGAGGGCATCATATCACCCGTCCGGACTATGATGTAGAACACCTTATCAGGCTGATCCGGGCTTTCAAATCAAGACATCCGCACCTGACGGTTTATCTTGAGCCCGGTGAGGCCGCCGCTCTGCATACCGGCTATCTGGTTAGTTCCGTGCTGGATATTGTGCATAATGCCATGGATATCGCCATTCTGGACACATCGGCCGCGGCACATATGCCGGATGTGCTGGAAATGCCATACCGGCCGCAGATTATCGGCGGCGGGATGCCCGGCGAAAAGCAACACACCTACCGGCTCGGCGGACTGACATGCCTGGCCGGAGATGTGATCGGCGATTATTCATTTGATGCACCGCTCAAACCCGGTGACCGCCTTGTCTTTAGCGATATGGCCCATTATACCATGGTCAAAAGCACCACTTTCAACGGCGTCAGACTGCCGTCAATCGCCCTTTTCCATCCCGATACCGGAGAAATCCAGATGCTGCGCCGCTTCGATTATGCATCCTTCAAAGACCGCCTCGGCTAAAACACCATACCTCGTGGAAGCGGGGTTGATATTGTTTCTCCGCGCTCGCTGACCTTGCCTGCCCTGCGTAGCTCGAAGAGCGAAGCATGGTGTCGGCGCACGCTTAATGACGCCAATAGGGACAGACAACTTATTTGTGCATTATTATTACAATTTTGTTACAACAAGCCCGTTCAACCAACAATTATGTAGTGCTTACGGCGAAAAAACAACACTCGAAAAAAACTTTTAACGCGTTAGTTGTTTTCAGTCAACGTTTTACGCATATCAACAACCGGCTTGGCATATTTGGTGCTAATTACATTGCATGCGGATTGAAACAAAAGGCATAATCAGAACATAAGGAGGACCGGTAAGATGAAAGAGAAAGATCACGAATTGACTGAGTTGTACGGGGAAAACGTATTCAGCTTGAAGGTAATGCGTAATTACCTTTCGGAAGCAGCATACAAAACCCTCAGCGATACAATCTGCATCGGCTCTACGCTGGATGAAAATATCGCCGACGAGGTTGCCGAAGCGATGAAGACCTGGGCGCTGGAAAAGAAAGCGACCCATTTCACTCACTGGTTCCAGCCGCTGACCGGCTCAACCGCAGAGAAGCATGATTCGTTTGTCACACCCGACGGCGAAGGCGGGGCCTTGCTCAAATTCTCGGGCCGGGAATTGACTCAGGGAGAGCCGGATGCCTCAAGCTTTCCTTCCGGCGGATTGCGTTGCACCTTTGAAGCACGCGGCTATACCGCGTGGGACCCCACCAGTCCGGCGTTTATCAAGGAAACCGAAAATGGTGCCACCCTCTGCATTCCGACAGTCTTCTGTGGCTACAAAGGGGAAGCGCTCGACAAGAAAACCCCGCTGCTCAGATCTATGAGCGCATTGTCAAATCAGATTTTCCGCCTCGGAAAATTCTTCGGCATCGAATCAAACGGCAAGTGCGCTTACGCCACCCTCGGCCCCGAGCAGGAATATTTCCTTGTCGATAAGGAATACTATAAGGAACGGCTGGACCTGATACAGACCGGGCGCACCCTGTTCGGCAAGGCGCCGGCCAAACATCAGCAGATGGAAGATCACTACTTCGGTGCCATCAAAACCCGCGTTGTAGAGTTTATGTGTGAACTGGACCGCGAACTCTGGCGGCTGGGCGTGCCCGCCCGTACCCGCCATAACGAGGTTGCCCCGGCGCAGTTCGAAATCGCGCCGATGTTCGAGAATCTGAATCTGGCGGTTGACCATAATATGATAATGATGGAAACACTCCGCCGGGTGGCAGAAAAGCACGGCTTTGAGTGCCTGATGCACGAAAAGCCCTATGCCGGAGTGAACGGATCCGGCAAACACAACAACTGGGCGGTTTGCGGACCGGACGGGAAGAACTGGCTGACACCGGGTGAAAACCCTCACGAAAACGCCAAGTTTCTTACAATGATCTGTGCGCTGATAAAAGCGGTCGACACGCATGCCGACCTGCTGCGCGCCGTAGTAGCCTCCGCCGGCAACGATCACCGTTTAGGGGCCAACGAAGCACCGCCGGCGATTATCTCAATATTCCTTGGTGAACAACTGCTCGATATAATCGACCAGATTGAAAAAGGCGGGGCAAAGAACTCGCGCTCCGGCGGTACCATTGAGATCGGCGTAACCTCGCTGCCGGTGCTGCCGCGCGATGCCACCGACCGCAACCGCACCTCACCGTTTGCCTTCACCGGCAACAAGTTTGAGTTCCGCGCGGTAGGATCAAACCAGAGCTGCGCCGGGCCCAATGTGGTGCTCAACACCATCGTGGCCGAAGCGCTGGACGAAATCTGCACCGGACTGGATGCCGCAGTTGCCGCAGGCAAGGAATTCAATGCGGCATTGCAGGAAATTCTGGCCGGCATAATCAAACAGCACAAGCGTATTCTGTTCGACGGCGACAACTATACCGAGGAATGGGTGAAGGAAGCCGCCAGGCGCGGACTGCCCAATCTGGTAAAATCGCCGGAAGCGCTCAAGGCGATCATCAGCGAAAAAGCCGCCAAGCTGTTTGGCAAGTACAATGTACTTTCCGCTGCCGAGCTGAATTCGCGCTACGAGATTTATCTCGGCGCCTATATGGAAGCGCTTGAGATCGAATGCAAGTGCGCCATCACAATGGTCAACACCATGATTCTGCCGGCAGCGCTGGAATACCAGAAGATGGTGGCCGGGACAGTGGTTGCCTCCAGCCAGGCCGGTGTCAAAGCTAAAACGGCCGCAGACTTGCTGGCAAAACTCGCTGTCGGTATCGATGCCATGACCGCCAGCGTTGAAAAACTGACAGCGGCGGCACATGCCGCCGACGCACCGGCAATTCTTGAAGCGCAAAACACTTTGCGCGCCGCGGTGGACGGACTAGAAGAGATTGTTCCCAAATATCTCTGGCCGCTGCCGTCATATGCCGAAATGCTGTTCATGTACTGATAACAAACAGTCTCGATAAAGCCGCACGCGGGAGCCGGTTCCCCCACCGCCCCGCGTGCGGTTTTTTTTAAGATACTGCTTTTAGATCATCCGCCAATCTGATACACCTTCACTGTGAATTTAATTAAGGATGATTCATGATAAGGGCTATTTGCGCAGACGCGCGGGACAATGTGGCAACCTTGCTGGAAACAGGCCGGAACGGTGATAAGATAACTGTCGAAACCGGACTTGACAGCAACACAGCAACTCTGCAATCAGATGTTCCGGCTTTTCATAAATTTGCGTTACGTAATATCGCCACCGGCGAAGTGGTCATTAAATACGGCGAATCGATTGGCAAAGCGGTGTGCCGGATCAGCGCCGGAGAGCATGTTCACGTACATAACATTGAAAGCGGCCGCGGCCGCGGCGATCTGGAAAGCTGACACCCGTGATGAAAGCAGATCATTCCAGCAAAATCATGCTTAACGGGTACCGGCGTCCCGACGGTCGATGGGGAATACGCAACCATCTACTGATATTGCCGGCGTCGGTATGTGCGTCCGAGACCGCAACACAAATTGCCGCCCGCGTTCCCGGAAGCATTTCCCTGCCGCATCAACACGGCTGCTGTCATATGGGCGAAGACTACCGGCAGGTATTGCGAACCCTGTCGGGTATTGCCAACAATCCCAATACCGGAGCCACACTGATTGTCGGCCTCGGCTGCGAAGGAATACAGGCCGAAGAACTGCTGAAACAAATAAACACAGGTGGCAAACCGGCCGGCATTGTAATTATTCAGGAAAGCGGTGGAACACCCAACGCGATTGCCGCGGGCACCGCAAAAGCTCAGGAACTGAGCCGCCTGCTGGCCGCACAGCAGCGTGAACCGTTTCCGGTCTCCGAACTGGTGGTCGGCCTGGAATGCGGCGGATCTGATCCCACCAGCGGCATTGCCGCCAACCCGGCGGTCGGGGCCGCGGTTGATCTCCTGCTGGAAGCCGGCGGCAGCTCCATCCTTTCGGAAACCACCGAACTTATCGGCGCTGAACACCTGCTGGCTAAACGTGCCGTCAATTCACACGTTGCCAGTGAAATATACCGGATTGTCAACCGGACCGAACAACGCGCAATTGCCCAGGGCACGGATATCCGCGGAACACAGCCAACCCCCGGAAATATCCAGGGCGGAATCAGCACTATCGAAGAAAAGTCTCTCGGCTGCATTTTTAAAGCCGGTTCGGCGGACGTGCAGGCTGTGCTGGAATACGGCGAACAGATCCCGCGGGAACCCAAGGGCCTGTTTCTTATGGATACTCCCGGACAGGATATCGAGTCGATTACCGGCATGCTGGCCGGAGGCGCGCAAATTGTGCTGTTCACGACCGGACGCGGCTCACCGGCCGGTTCACCGGTCGCCCCGGTCATAAAAGTCACAGGAAATCACGACACTTTTAGCAAAATGCAGGATAACATCGAAATCAATGCCGGAACTATCATTACCGAAAACAGGCCGGTCGCCGAAACGGGAAACGCTATTTACCGCGAATTGCTGGCGGTTGCCAACGGAAAACTGACCAAGGCCGAGGTGCTGGGACACCGTGAGTTCGCGATTTTCCGCGTAGGATATACTTACTAGCGGGTTTGATATGGAGATAAAAAAAACAATCGAGCGGATACCGGGCGGAATGATGGTGGTGCCACTGCTGCTGGGTGCATTAATCAACACATTGGCGCCCGAAGCGCTGATGATCGGTGGATTTACCACCGCGCTGTTCAAGCAAGGCGCACTGCCATTAATCGGTATGTTTCTGTTCTGTATGGGGGCCGGGATTGACTTCAAGACCGCGCCGCAAGCACTTAAAACCGGGGCGGCGCTGACCGGTTCAAAATTTATTGCAGCCGTCGCACTCGGACTGCTGGCATCGCATTTTTTCAACGACAATCTATTGGGACTGTCGTCACTGGCGCTTATCGCGGCCATGAGCAACTCAAACGGCGGACTGTATGCCGCCCTGACCGGTGAGTTCGGCGACGAAAAAGATATCGGAGCCATAGCGGTTATCTCGATAAATGATGGACCGTTTCTAACTATGGTGGCTCTGGGGACTGCCGGCATCGCAGTTATCCCGCTGATGAATCTTATTGCCGTCATCATTCCCATTATTCTCGGCATGCTGATCGGCAATCTTGACCGCGAGATGAAAAAGTTTCTTACGGCGGGCGGACCGGTGCTGATTCCTTTTTTTGCATTTGCACTGGGTGCCGGCATTGATCTGGGCACCATCCTGCGCGCAGGACCGTCCGGAGTTCTGCTGGGACTGATAACTGTCGGCATCGGGGGGCTTTTGAATATTATTGCCGACAAACGCACCGGCGGACGCGGCATCGCCGGCGCCGCGGTTTCCAGCACCGCCGGCAATGCGGTGGCAACCCCGGCCGCGCTGGTGCTTGCTGACCCCTCCCTCGCGGAAACCGCTGCCGTCGCCACCACGCAAATTGCCGCTTCAGTAGTCATTACTGCCATTCTGGTACCGTTTCTTACCAGTCACGTTGCTCGTAAAACACGCCGGGAAAACACCAACCCGGACAAATGACTGGCTTCCGCCGCCTCAATATATTATATTAATGCCAAAGGATAGCAGTGAAAACGGCATATATAATAACAGGGATGATTCTGATGGCTTACGCTGTCGAAGGGGGTGGATTTGTGAAACCGACGGAAACCGAACTACGCGCCAGACTGACTCCGGAGCAGTTCCAGGTAACGCAGAAAAACGGGACTGAACGTCCTTTCACCGGGGAATATTATCAGCACACCGAACCGGGCATATATGTGGATGTGGTCTCCGGTGAACCGCTTTTCAGCAGCCTGGATAAATTTGACTCAGGCTGCGGCTGGCCGGCCTTTGCCAGGCCGATTGAGCAAAAAGCCGTCGCGGATAAGCCGGACCGCTCCCACGGCATGCTTAGGACCGAGATCCGCAGCCGGCAGGCGGATTCGCACCTCGGACATGTCTTCGACGACGGTCCGCGTGACCGGGGCGGATTGCGTTATTGTATCAACTCAGCAGCACTGCGCTTCATTCCGCTGGCGGAAATGGAGCAGCAGGGCTACGACAAGTGGCTGCCGCTGTTTGAGCAGAGCGACAGCAAGACAGACGCCAACCAGCTTGAAACCGCCATTCTGGCCGGCGGTTGTTTCTGGGGAATGCAGGAAATCCTGCGCGCAATCGACGGCGTGATAACCACACGCGTCGGCTACTGTGGCGGCAATCTGCCCAATGCTACATATCAGGATGTCAAAACCGGTCGCACCGGTCACGCCGAAGCAATCAAGGTGGTCTTCAATCCGCAAAAGATTTCTTTCAGCACCCTGCTGACAGACTGGTTCTTCCGGATGCATGATCCCACTACCCTGAACCGTCAAGGCAATGATATCGGCGACAGCTACCGTAGTACGATCTTCTATTTTGACGACCAACAGCGCGCGACCGCTAACGCAGCAATTAAGGCCGTTGCACAGGCCGGACGCTGGCGCAAACCGCCGGTTACAACCGTCGAGCATGTGCGCAACTGGTCAGATGCCGAAGACTACCATCAGGACTATCTACAGAAGAATCCCGGCGGATACACCTGCCACTGGCTGCGCGAATGGTAACTTTTTTCTTGATTCTGAACGATCGTTCAGTAATAGTGGCGGCATGCCTAGAAAGATCGACATTGCCGCAAAACTGGATAAGTTACGCGCCTTTTTCCGGCGCGAAGGACGCGCACCCTCTTATTCCGAAATGGCGGATTTATTCGGCTACGCATCAAAAAATGCGGTTTACGGACCGGTTAACCACCTGATTGCACTGGGATATCTGCGCCGCGGCAGCGGTGGGCGGCTGGTTTTTACCGGCAAAATTACCGCCGGAATTGCCGCCCTCGGCTCAATTCAGGCCGGCTTCCCCTCCCCTGCCGAAGAGGAACTGCTCGATACCATCAGTCTGGATGAATTTCTGGTCCGCCGCCCGGAAGCCACCTACCTACTGACCGTTTCAGGGGACTCAATGCAGGATGCCGGCATTCATGCCGGAGATCTGGTTCTGGTTGAAAAAGGTGTCACACCCAAAAAGAATGACATTATCATTGCCCAGGTTGACGGCGAATGGACCATGAAATACTTCGGCCGCGACCGGCAGGGCGTTTTCCTTGATCCGGCTAATGATAAATACAGCCGCATCCGTCCGCACAACTCATTGAAAATCGGCGGCATCGTACGTGCCGTCATCCGCAGATATGAATGAGCCGCTGATGCTCTCCGGCTTCCCGCGCGCCGTCATGCATGTGGATGGCGACGCCTTTTTTACTTCGGTTGAACAGGCGCTGCATCCGGATTTGCGCGGCAAACCGGTTGTCAGCGGCAAGGAGCGCGGCATTATCGCCTGCGCTTCATACGAAGCCAAAGCCATCGGCATAAAACGCGGAATCAGCCTGCATGAAGCCCGCCGCATCTGCCCGGAATTGATTATTCTGCCGAGTGATTACGAAAGCTACAGCCTGTTTTCAAAACGCATGTTCGAGATCATGCGCCGCTATACGCCTGAAGTAGAGGAATATTCAATAGACGAAGGATTTGCCGACATTAGCGGTATGCGCAGTGTTTTCCGCTGTTCATACCGGGAAATTGCCGCACAACTCCAGCGGACCATCCACGCGGAACTTGACCTGACTGTCTCAATCGGATTGAGCATCACCAAGAGCCTCGCAAAAATCGCTTCCGATTTCCGCAAACCTAACGGCATTACCGCGGTGGAAGGCCGATATCTTCATCTGTTTTTGCCGCGCATCCCCCTGGAGGATGTCTGGGGCTTGGGACCTAACCGGGTGCGGCTGCTGCAAAAATACGGATTACGAAACGCGTGGGACTATGTATCAAAACCGCTGCCATGGATAAAAAAGCTGCTGCATAAGCCCGGCGTTGAAATCTGGCATGAACTGCGCGGAACGCCGGTTTATCCCGTGGCAACGGCGGCATACAAACCGCAGGCATCCATCAGCAAATGCAAAACCTTTTCCGCACCGTCGGACAATCGCGACTTCATTTATGCAAAACTGATACGTAATCTCGAATCGGCTTTTATAAAACTGCGGAGGCACCAGCTTTGCGCTGCCGATATCATCATCGCCCTGCGCACGAAGGATTATCATGAAACCGGCCGGCAGGCGCGGCTGAACCGTAGCGTCAATAACCCTGCCGAAGTAATTCCGCTTGTCCGCGCAATGTTCAGCAGCCTGCACACTCCCGGCAAAATCTACCGTTCAACGACCATCATACTGGGAGGCTTGAAGGAAGACCGCAACCGCCAATATGAGCTGTTTGAGGAGCCGCTGCGCATTGAGCAAATGCACGCCCTGTATCAAGCCGGCGACCGGCTGCAGAAACGCTTCGGCAAACATTGCGTCTTTCTGGGCTGCGGACTTGATCTGCAAACCGCACCGCCAAATGCACGTGATGAACCCTGCTGGCGCAAACAGCATCTGCTCAAGGGCGAAAATACGCGCAAACGCGTACACCTGCCAATGCTGGATATGATTGTCTGAACGGGACTATCCCGAATGGCGCTAGTTTAAGCACATTTGGTGGCTACTCATTGAATCGGCTCTCACAACTCATGGGGTCTCTCTCTGCCGTCCGCTGACCTTGGTCGGCGGACGGAAAAATCGGTTCCAGCAAGATCAGTAAATGAACAAACTTGAGCCCGGATTGAGCAAATCAAGCAGTTTCCCTCAATACTTGCTCGATGTGGGCTCTTTTATTTTTGCGCTTTGTTGTTTTCTTTCTCTCGATTTTTCCGCTCGCCGACCAAGGTCAGCGAGC
>PXDI01000192.1 GCA_003565095.1 PVC group bacterium
GCCGGCTGCCGGAAATTCAGGTTGATCAGGCGGTGCAGGAACAGTTGCGCGCATGGAACCGCTGGATTAACGCACGGCGGCAGGCCGAGGACGCGCTGGATGAATTTAAAATGTCACTGGGATTGTCGCCGGATTCTGAGTTCAGCCTGGATCGTGAAGACCTGGCAGCTTTGAACGGTTTGCTGCAGCAGCGGTTGCCGTTTCTGCGTGAGTCCGGCATCCCTGTCACAGATGACGGTGCCGTGGCAGCGGATGCCCCGGTGGAATTGCCTGAGCCTTTGCTGGAGGACGGCGGCCCTTACGAAATGCCGATGCCGGAAGCTGTGGGGCTTGCGCTGGAGCACCGGTTGGATTTATGGGTTAGTATAGCGTCGATTGAAGACGCGCTGCGCCGGGTGGTTCTGGCGGCCGATGCGCTTGGTGCGGATTTTTCTTTACGCATCAACGGGGTGCTGGGTGAGCGGCGTGCGCCTTCCAGTGCCGGCCGCGGTGACAGCCGGCTCGCGCCGGATGAAGGGACATACGGTGCATTGCTGCGGCTGGATCCGCCATTGCGGCGCGTGAAGGAACGTAATGCGTTCCGTCGCAGTCAGGTGTTGCTTGAGCAGGCGGTGCGCGGTGCGCAGGAAGCCGAAGACCGGGTTAAGCAGCAGGTACGCGGAAACCTGCGTGCTCTTTTGCAGGCGCGCGAGAGTTTACGCATTCAATCCGAGGCGGTGCGCATAGCGGAACGGCGGGTCGAAAGCTCGAATCTTTTTCTGGAAGCGGGAAGAGCCGCCATCCGCGATGTGCTTGAAGCGCAGGACGCCCTGCTTTCCGCGCGCAATGCACTTACCGCTGCAATGGTTGAGTATCGGATGACCGAAGTTGAACTACAGAAAAACATGGGGCTTTTGCGGGTTGACGCGCAAGGGCAATGGATAGAAATGGATCTAGCAAATGATTAAATTGTTACGAGAGAGAATAACCAAAAGCCGCGGTGCGGCGGTCTTAACGGTGGTGGTGCTGGTTGTCATGGTTTTCCTGATTAGCATGTGGCGCGGAGCAGAACCGGCGGGGAGCGATGTGCCTGTATATACAGTCAGCCGCGGTCCTTTAACTATCAGCGTGACTGAGGCCGGTACAATCAGTGCGTTGGATCAGATTGAGATTAAAAGTGAAGTGGAGGGCCAGTCGACGATTTTGTTTCTGGCGGAAGAGGGCAAGATGGTCGAGGAAGGGGAACTGCTGGTGGAGCTGGATGCTTCGCAATTGAATGACCGTCTGGTGGAACAGCAGATCAGGGTGTACAATACCGAGTCTGCATTTATCCGCGCGCGCGAGAATTTTGAGGTAACCCATAATCAGGCTACGGCCGATGTTGCGCGGGCACAGCTTGATCTGCAGTTCGCGCGCGAGGATCTGGTCCGCTATACAGAAGGGGATTATCCCAAGCAGGTTATGGAACTTGACTCGCGCATCACCCTTGCGCGTGAAGAACTGGAACAGGCCACTCAGACATTGGAGTGGTCGCGCAAACTGTTTGAAGAGCGTTATATCTCACAGACCGAGTTTGATCGCGACCAGCTTGCGCAGCAGCGTGCCAGACTCGATTTCGAGCTGGCCCAGGTGAATATGGATTTGCTGAAGAATCATAACCATCAGCGGCGGCTTGATGAATTGCGCAGCAATCTTGAGCAGACTGAAATGGCGCTGGAGCGGGTGCGCCGCCGCACATTAGCCGATGTTGTGCAGGCCGAGGCGGATTTAAAAGCCCGTGAGGCGGAGTATAACCGTCAAAAGGTGCGGTTGGAGCGGATTGAGGAGCAGATTGCAAAGACGCGTATTTATGCACCGCGCTCGGGCATGGTGGTTTATGCGAGTACGGGACAAAGCCGCTGGTCAACCGGTGAGCCGCTGCAGGAGGGGCAGCAGGTGCGTGAGCGGCAGACACTGATATATCTACCGATGCCGGGTTCAATGATGGCTGAGGTAAAGGTGCATGAGTCAGCGCTTGAAAAAGTTGCGGTGGGACAGATCGCCAGGATCTCATTGGATGCTTTGCCGGGGCGGGCTTATACCGGCTCAATTGTCCGGATTGCTCCGCTGCCGGATGGTTCAACCCGCTGGATGAATCCGGACTTGAAGCTTTATGATACCCGTATCAATATTGACGGTCAGGCTGTCGAACTGCGCACCGGGATGAGTTGCCGCGCAGAGATACTGGTGGAGCAATATGAAGATGTTATCGCGATCCCGTTGCAGGCGGTCTTGAGGGTTAACGGACAGCCGACGGTATATGTCAAGACCAGGCGTGGATTTGAGCCGCGGGTTGTAAGGATCGGGCTGGACAATAACCGCATGGTGCATGTGCTGGAGGGACTGAATGTGGATGATGTGGTTTCGCTGGCCCCGCCGCTGGAAGAAGGCGCTGTGCGCACTTTGCATGAGCAGGCGCCGGAGGTTTCCGTGATGTCGGAAGAACCGGCAATGTAATTTTATCTTTACAGGAAATATTAATGTCGAAGAGCAAAAAGGGCGATACCCCCTCTGCGGTAATTGAATGGTTAGCTGTCCGAAAGACTTACCGGATGGGGGATCAGGATGTGCATGCGCTGGACGGGGTGGATTTGTGCATTGAGCGCGGTGAGTACCGTGCTGTGATGGGGCCGAGCGGTTCCGGAAAAAGCACATTGCTGAACTTGCTGGGTTGTCTTGACCGTCCAACGGAAGGGGTTTGCAAACTGCACGGAATGGACGTTGCGGCACAGAGTGACGACCAGCTTAGTGAAATGCGGTTGCGGCATCTGGGGTTTGTTTTTCAAAGCTTTAATCTGATCGCCCAGCTTACTGTGCGCGAAAACATTGAGTTGCCTTTGTTTTATCTGGGTTGGGAGGCGGCGCGTTCTGCCGAACGGGCGGCGGAACTGGCCGAGCTGGTGGGGTTGGCCGACCGGCTAGAACACCGGCCGCGTGAACTTTCCGGGGGGCAGCAGCAGCGCACCGCCGTGGCCCGCGCACTGGCGGCCGACCCGCATATCCTGCTGGCTGATGAGCCGACCGGGAACCTCGATTCAGCAACCAGCGGCCAGATAATGGATCTGCTGGACGGCTTGAATGAGCAGGGGCGGACAATTATCCTGGTGACGCATGAGGAGGATATTGCCGCCCATGCCCGCAGCCGTATGCATATGCGCGACGGACGCGTCGAAAGAATCGAAGAGGCCTGAATCAAGTGATACATTTACTGAAAAACTCGCGCACATGGCGCAACGTGAAGCTGGGCATAAACAGCCTGATGCTACACAAACTGCGTTCGTTGCTGACGGTTCTCGGAGTTGTTTTTGGTGTGGCTTCGGTGATTGCGATGCTTTCCGTCGGTGAAGGGGCGGGGGCACAGGCGCTGGAGCAGATCCGCCGACTCGGCTCAAACAATATACTGGTTGATTCAATCAAGGCTCTTGATGACGATGTTTCCGGCGGAGCGGTAAGGCGGCGGATGGTGATTTACGGCATCACGTATGATGACTATGACCGTCTGCGTGAATCGTTCGACCGGATCCGGCGGATTGTTCCGGTAAAGGCCATCCGGCAGGAGGGGCGCATTGGTGAGCGGACTCTGGAGCTGCGTGTGGTGGGCACAACGCATGAGTGGTTTGAGCTGGTGCAGCGTCCCTTGCTGGCCGGCCGGGTCTTGACGGTAGCGGATATTGAGAGCGCCGGGAATCCGGTTGTGCTGACCGAGTATGGTGCGCGGCGTTTACTGGCCGGCAGTCATACTGTTGGCGAAAGTCTGCGGATCGGCAGGCACTACTACGAGGTGGTTGGCATTGTTGCCGGCGGCGATGACGTAGAAGGGTTGCAGACCCCGGACGAGCGGGTGGATGCCTATGTTCCTATCAGCACCGTGCGCCAGCGTTATGGCGATATATCGTATCGCATTCAGAGCGGTTCATTTGAAGTGGAGAGTGTGGAGCTGCACCATCTTATTATTGAAGCGGCTTCACTCGAAGATGTTGAACCGCTGGCTGAGGGCATTCAGGTAATGTTTGAACATTTTCATCCGCAGGAGGATTATCGCATCCGGGTTCCGCTGGCACTGTTACGGCAGGCTGAAGCAACCCGCCGTACGTTCAATATTGTGCTGGGTGCGATTGCCGGTATCAGTCTGCTCGTGGGCGGCATCGGCATTATGAATATCATGCTGGCCTCGGTAACTGAACGCACGCGTGAAATCGGCATCCGTCGGGCAATCGGCGCACGCCGCAGTCAGATTATTGCGCAGTTTCTGGTTGAAACCACTGCATTATCGACAATCGGCGGCATTATCGGCGCCGCGCTCGGGCTGGCGATTCCGTGGCTGATTACACTCTTTACCGGGCTGCCGACCATTATCACCAGTTGGGCGCTGCTGCTGGCACTCGGCATCTCCATGGGCATCGGAATAATCTTCGGTTTGTATCCTGCCGTAAGGGCTGCCGGACTGGATCCGATTGCCGCCCTGCGTCATGAATAAAAAAATATTCAATTGAAGTGTTGACAGGTGCCGCGGTTTTTGGATACCGTTACGCCCTTTGTATAGAGCAGAGGATTTTTATGAAGACATATATTCCCGAACGGATGGAGAAAAATCGTGCATGGGTGGTGATTGACGCAGCGGACCGTCCGCTGGGTCGGCTGGCTGTTGAAGTAGCCAACGCACTGCGCGGAAAGAACAAACCGGTATATACACCGCATGTAGATACCGGCGACGGCGTGATAGTAATTAATGCGGCAAAGGTAAAGCTTACGGGCCGCAAGGAGCAGCTCAAGGTTTATCAGCGTTACAGCGGATATCGCGGGGGATTGAAAGAAACCACCGCGGCCGAAATGCGCGCGAAGCATCCGGACCGGATGATTAAGCTGGCGGTAAAAGGTATGATGCCGAAGAACACTTTGTGCCGTAATGCGTTCAAACGTTTGAAGGTTTACGCGGATGCGTCGCATCCGCACGCGGCCCAGAAGCCGCGCCAGGGATAGTTCGATTGATGAATAATGCGGCCACGCGGTTAGCCGGCGGGCCGGGGAGAAAACGGTGGTTCAGAAAATAGAATCTCAATGGAGTGCAACGGGGCGGCGTAAAACTGCCGTAGCCCGGGTCAGGTTGATGCAGGGTTCCGGTAAGTGGAAGATCAACAAGCGTGAGCTGTCGGACTATTTTCCGAGCGAGGCTCTGCGTCAGTTTATTGAACAGCCCTTGCACCTGACAAATGTAGCGGAGCGTTTCAATATTATCAGTTCGGTATCCGGCGGTGGTATGGCCGGTCAGGCCGGTGCGGTGCGGCATGCTTTGGCACGCGCGCTGTGCGAAGCTGATCCTTCTCTGCGCGAAGTGCTGAAGAACAGCGGTTGTCTGACACGAGACGCCCGCATGAAAGAGCGCAAAAAGCCCGGTCAGCCCGGTGCTCGCAGGCGCTTCCAGTTCTCCAAGCGCTGATTCAGTTTTGTTGAAGTTGTTGATGCGATCCGCCACGTCGTTCGGCACATTGGGGCGTGGTAATTTATATGGTCAGATCAATTATTAAGAAAGTGGGCGATGCTTTGCGCGGGCGCAGAGCGGGATCGTCTGCTTCCGCAAAACCGGTCGGTTCTGCAAAAAGTTCCGTTGAGCGCAGCAAGGACCTGCCGCCGATGTTTCCCGATGAAAAGCCGCGCAAGCGAAGTGGCGCGGCTCAATCCCCGCCACGCAAACGCCGCCGCCGCAGTAAGCCCGGCAGCAAACCGGGCGGTACGGGCGGTACGGGTGGCAGCAAGCCGCCGCGTGCTGCCGCAGATGCTAAGAAAGCCGCGCCTCCTGCACCAGTCAAGGAGCAGCAATGGAATCCGGCCGAGTTCAAGGTGGAGCCGCGTGAAGGTCTTTTAAGATTTCATGATCTTGAGCTTTCGGGTGAGCTGATGCATGCTATTGCTGATTTGCAGTTCGAATACTGCACACCGATTCAAGCCATGACGCTGGTTCCCGCTCTCGAAGGCAAAAATGTTGCCGGCCGGGCGCAAACCGGTACCGGTAAGACCGCTGCGTTTCTGTTAACCATTTTGACGCGTATGCAGCGCAATCCGACTGATGCCGGGCGGCCTAACGGCACACCGCGCGCCCTGATAATTGCCCCTACCCGCGAACTGGTCATACAGATTATTAATGATGCCGAGCTGCTCGGCCGTTATCTGCCTTTCAAACCGCTGGCGGTGTATGGCGGCACTGATCTTGATAAGCAGCGTAATATTCTTACAAGCGGACAGGTTGACATTGTGGCCGCCACTCCGGGGCGGCTGCTTGACTTTTCGGGTCGCGGCTGCCTGAGTCTGCGGCATGTCGAAACCGTGATAATCGATGAAGCTGACCGGATGCTTGATATGGGCTTTATTCCTGACGTGCGGCGCATTATGCGTCTTGTCCCGCCGCCGGCCAAACGTCAGACGATGCTTTTCAGTGCCACTTTGAGTGACTCGGTTATGCGTCTGGCCTCACAGTGGATGCCTTCCGCGGAGGTACTGGAAACCGATCCGGAAGAAGTTGCGGTCAAAACCGTCAGGCAGGTGGCGTATGCCGTGCCGACCGCCGACAAGTTCAAGGTTATTTATAATTTACTGAAGCGTGCTGATACCCAGCGCGTATTGATCTTTGTTAACCGCCGTGACCGTGCCGACCGTCTGGCACGCCGGTTGCAGCAGTGCGGTGAGACCTGTGCCTTGTTGTCGGGGGATGTTGACCAGAAAAAGCGTATGCGGGTGCTTGAGCAGTTCCGTTGCGGTGAGACGCGTGTGCTGGTGGCTACGGACGTGGCAGCCCGCGGATTGCATGTGGAAGCCATTACGCACGTGATTAATGCTGATCTGCCATACGAGCCGGACGACTATGTGCACAGAATCGGACGTACCGGTCGTGCCGGTGCCAAAGGTACCGCCATTTCTTTTGCCTGTGAGGATGAAGCGTTTGTTCTTCCGGAGATCGAGAAATACATCGGACATGCCATAGAGTGTATACAGCCGGAGGAGGACTTGCTGAAAGATCTTCCGCCGGGTGCCGGTGACATCAAAGAAGAACCGCGCCGTCCGGTATCCGGCAATCGCGGGGGCGGTCGTGCGCGTCCGCGACCGGGCGGGCGTTCCAGCGGTCCGCGCCGTTCATCACGCCCGCGGCGTTGATTCCTTCCGTCAATCATTCTGCGCATCTGCTCTTTTAGAGGAGAGTCCTGAAAATGTACCACAGACATTACTGTCTGTGGTGAAATCAGCGAGTAATGGCCGCGTTCTCAAAAGAGTTGTTCAGGCTATCGTGCTATGTTACTTTCAGCAGCTCCATGAGTGATATTGCAATAACCGCGGCGAAGAAGGACAAGCTTGCGCAGGAAATGGCACAGCTCGGAATTATTGAAGATGAGCTGGTGGAGCGTTTTATTCTGGGATCCGGCGCGGGTGGTCAGAAGGTCAACAAGACCAGTTCATGTGTGTATATTAAACACATTCCCAGCGGGATTGAGGTTAAATGCCAGCGCAGCCGCTCACGCGAGCTGAACCGTTTTTATGCGCGGCGCGATCTGTGTGATGCGCTGCGCGAGAGAATTGATGGTGAAAAGTCGCGCCGCCGCATGGCGCAGGAGAAGATCCGGCGTCAGAAACGCCGGCGCAGTCGTCGGTCGAAAGCACGCATGCTGGAAGGCAAGCGGCGTCAGGGAGAGAAAAAAGCCCTGCGCGCAAGAGTCAATGAATAGCTCCGGCTGAAAAATATTTATTTTTATGCTTGCAGTCGGAATGAAAGTAAGTAGTATACGCGGTCACTGTTTGAGGGGGCGTAGCTCAATTGGTTAGAGTCCCAGACTGTCGATCTGGATGTCGCGGGTTCGAGTCCCGTCGCTCCCGCCATCCTTCGCTCAGCGCCTATAAGGCTTGAGCTACGGATGGCAGACCGTCGTAGTTGCCGTGCCTGCGGCAACGAAGACTGGCCCTGTGTAATAAGTTCCGAACACACTTCCGGGCTTTTTCAAAGAAGCGTCTGTAGTCTAGTCGGTATAGTTCTTTCAAGAACAGGTCTTTAGACAATGTGGCTTAGAATATTATTTCTGGCGGTATTGCAGGGGGTGACGGAGTTTATTCCGGTCAGCAGTTCCGGGCATTTGGTGATGTTTAAGCACCTGTTGAATGTGGATGCACCGGGGCATGCGCTGGAAGTCGTTTTGCACATCGGTTCGCTTGTGTCGATTCTTGTATTCTTCAGGCAGCGAATTATCTGCTGGTGTAAGGGGCTCCTTGCCAGGGAGCGCACCGCCGGGCGTTTTGTTGCGGCTTTGCTGGTTTCAATGCTGCCGGTGGTGATTGTTTATCCTTTGCTTCACAATTTTTTTGCAGACGCTTTTGACAGGCCGCGGCTGGCGGCGGTGATGTTGATATGGACCGGTCTGGTGCTGCTTTCCTTGTTATTAGTGCGCAACCGGCGGCAGCGTGAACCGGATGCGTTTCGCGGCGGGATGATCGGTCTGGCACAGGTTCTCGCATTGCTGCCGGGGGTAAGCCGTTCAGGTATGACAATAACCGCCGGGCGGCATCTCGGTCTTTCGGCTGATGACGCAGTGGAGTTTTCTTTTCTTATGAGTATTCCGCTGCTGGCGGGGGCGGGGCTGTTGCAATTGCTGAAAGTTGAATCAATGCCGCCGGATATCAGCGGTGCAATGCTTTTCGCCGGTGCCGTGGTTTCGGCGGTGACGGGCTATGTTGCTCTGCATGTGCTGGTAAAAGTGCTTAAATCCGGCCGCTTCTGGGTCTTTGGCTGTTATTGTCTTGTTGCCGGGGTTGCCGGACTGCTGCTGTTCTGAGCTACATGATTTTCAGTTTTGGCAGATCCTGAATATCCACC